>JAVBJY010000035.1:0-13467 GCA_031546735.1 Eubacteriales bacterium | reverse complement strand
AGATTTCCCATTGCTTAAAGCAAGTAAGACCCCTTGAAGACCACAAGGTAGATAGGCCTCGGGTGTAAGCACGGTAACGTGTTCAGCTGAGAGGTACTAATCGGTCGAGGGCTTGTCCTTCATTTGTTCTCTGTGTGTATTCAACCGTTTGCAAGCAAACGATTAGATTGTCTTCTTCTTTAGTTTTGAGGGTATGATCGTTATACAGTTATAACGACAGGCGTTAGGTTTGCATATTGTATGTGTGGATTTAATGATGGTACGCCTCAGTTCATATTCCTCGATAGCTCAGCGGTAGAGCATCCGGCTGTTAACCGGAGGGTCGTAGGTTCGAATCCTACTCGGGGAGTGTTTTGTACGGCCCGTTGGTCAAGCGGTTAAGACACGGCCCTTTCACGGCTGAAACATGGGTTCGATTCCCATACGGGTCATATTTAATCTGTCTTTTATACAGAAGATCGGTTAACATAATTTTTCGGTGACGATGCGTCTATGGGTAACATGCGTTCCCATTCCGAACACGATCATTAAGACATAGACGGTCGATGATACTGAGCGGGTAACTGCTTGGGAAAGTAGATGGTTGCCGAAATCATATTTATTTGCATCGCATGTAACCATGCGGATACCGTTTGCGGTGGGTTTTGTGTAAGCAAAGCTGCATTAACGGGGTGTAGCGTAGTTTGGCTAGCGCGCCTGATTTGGGATCAGGAGGTCGCAGGTTCGAATCCTGTCACCCCGATATTTTTGTTTAATAGGTACCTGTAGCTCAGCAGGATAGAGCAACGGCCTTCTAAGCCGTGGGTCGGGGGTTCGAATCCCTTCAGGTACGCCATTTTTCATATGTTAGAAAAAGTTCGCAAAGCGAGCTTTTGCATCTACACTTTGGTGGGTATAGCACAGTTGGTTAGCGCGTCAGATTGTGGCTCTGAAGGTCACGGGTTCGAATCCCGTTATCCACCCTTTCTCTCGCTTACTTTATTTATTTTTATGGGTCACTAGCTCAGCTGGTAGAGCACTGGACTTTTAATCCAGTTGTCTCGGGTTCGAACCCCGGGTGACTCACTTACAGAAGACCTATCCATGGTTGTCATTACTATGGATAGGTCTTTTTGCGTGGGCTGTGTTTGGTGCGTCAGCCGATCTGGGTCAAATGCCAAGTGCTCTTTCAAGGCTTTGGTCAGGAGGGCGACGTCTCTGGCCTTATCTTTTGAATTTGATTTGCTTGTCGATTATAAGTATGCTATAATTTTCCCCATGATAGACTGCGTTCCGGTCGAATCTTGACATCCATTGAGCCGAACGCAGATAACCCCTACTCCCGAAAGGATTGTGAATGTTCAGATGGAATACAAAACAAACCAAAGCCTTACAAATAAAAGTATCATTGTGCTTTTGATGCTTTCTGTCGTTGTCGTGCCGCTCATCGTGAAGCTCCACTTTGTTCCCGTTAGCCCGTATGAGTTTAAGTTGGTGCGTTCTACAGAGACGTTCCCTGATGTTTTTTCATACTACAAGACCGTCGTCCTCATGCTGTTTGCTTCACTTATTTTCATGCTATCCGTTCTGGAGGCATTGACCAATCGCACACGCGACTTTCATTGGAAGAGTCCTGTTTTTATTTGCATGTCTGCATATGTGTTGTTTGTCGTTCTTTCTTCTGTGTTTTCGCCCTATCCGTATCTTGCCCTACACGGCGCGTCACAGCGCTACGAGAGTGTTTGGGTGTTGCTCGGATATGTCACCCTGTTTCTTGCTTCTTATCTCTATATAAATGAAAGAGTGTACCTTCGATATATGGTAGGCGCCTTTTTTATCTCCATGTGCATGATCGGTACCATTGGTTTTTTTCAATTTATTGGACAAGATTTTTTTGCCACAGATATTGCTAATAAACTTGTTTTGGGTAAATACTATGCGCAAATGGCACCTCTCCAGATTGTATTCAAAGACGTATATAGCACCCTCTATAATCCAAACTGTATTGGGCTTTATGCAAGTATGTTCATTCCGTTTTGTGTCGTCATCTTCGCGCTGATGCCCCTTCGTTCTATCCTGAAATATGTCTCACTTTGGTTTGCGCTTTTGATGGCTGTCAATTTAATCGGGAGCAATTCGGCAGGCGGGTTTATTGCAACCGCCGCGTCTCTTTTCTTTTTGATCGTGTTGGCTGTGGTTTATTTTATCTATACAAAAAAATACAAACATGTGACCAAGACGGTATCCATTAGCATTGCAACGTTGCTGGTTTTTATTTTTTGCTTCGTCCTCACAAACGGGTACGTGCGAGACCGTGTGGTATCTATCGTAGACGCCATCGCATCTGCTACAAGCAGTGATACGCCATACTTTTTAAAGTCGATTGCAGTGCATGGGTATGAGGCTGAATTTGTCACGAGCAAGGGCAACATCACCCTCGTCTATGACAAAAGCACAAACGATATCCATTTCCGAAATGACCAAAACGTTTTTTTTGAGCCAGTTTCGATAACCGACGATCCTGACAACAAAGGCGGGAAATTGTACAACTTTGCCATTGATAATGTTGGAAATATATCGATGCAGTATGTGATGGAGATTATGAGTTTTTCAATTGGCGACACGATATTTATGCTTCATGTCGGTGACAACGGTTTCGAGGGTTTAAGCAAAGACTTAAAGACGTTTGACTTTAACACACCAATCAAGAGCATTGGCTTTAAGAATAAGGAAACGTTTGCCACTGGACGCGGTTTTATCTGGTCACGGTCGATTCCATTGGCGCTAGATAGCTTTTTTCTTGGCAGTGGTCCCGATACGTTTGTCATGCGTTTTCCACAAAATGACGTCCTTGCGAAGGCAAAAGCCTTTGGCAATCCATACATGGTGGTGGACAAGCCGCATAATTTTTACTTGCAAACAGCCGTGACAACCGGTCTGCTCTCGATGGTGTGTCTTGTGGTACTGTTTATGTTTTACATCTGTCAAACGATCAAATTGATTTTGAAGACGCAACATCATTCCTATAACTTGGTCATGCAGGTGGCGTTTTTGGGTGCCATTGTCGGCTATCTTGTCGCGCTGCTGTCCACAGACAGCGTCGTGTCGGTTGCGCCTGTTTTTTGGGTGATGCTTGGTACGGGATTTGGCATTAACAAGCTGTCTCATTAAGGGGGATTTTGCTACATGAAGCGACGTGATTTTTTTAAATCCGAACAGTTTGGCCTGGCCATTCTTTACGTATTAATCGATATTGTCTTTGTCAATTTTGCTCTATTGGTGGGCATTGGTTTATGGTACGACGGCACCATTCCCGGCGGCATGCCGACCATAATTTCTGCCCAGACGTGGCAGTGGTTCAAATATGTTTCGCTTCTTGCCTCCGTTTCGGCGGTTGCCATTTATGCTGGCTTCAACCTCTATAGCAACTTGTGGCGGTATGCGAACATCGATGAAGTCATTAAAATTATTTTGGCTAATACATGCATTTTTGTGCTTGTTTTTTTAGCCGACCATTTTTATTTGAGCCATCTTAATTTAATCGTGTTGCCGAAGCGGCTTTTGTTTATGGCGTGGCTTGTAGACAACCTTCTGTTTATGTTTTCTCGGTTTGGCTATTTATTTTTTAAGCGCATTATCATCGTAATTGGGCATACCATTTCAAAAAAAGCCGGATCCAAGCGGGTAATGGTGGTGGGTGCAGGCTATGCAGGGTATGGCATTGTGCGTGGCATCATTAATCAAAACAAAGGATATGAAAACAGACTGCCCATTCTCGTCGTGGACGATGACCCTCGAAAAAACAACACCAATATAAAGGGTATTCGTGTCGTAAACGGCACCGCCAACATCATCGAGCTAGCCGAACGCTATGAGATCGAAGAGATCATCATTGCCATTCCGACGGCAACAAACACACAGCTTCGGTTTATCATGGAACAGTGCTCGCAAACCAATTGTATGTTACAGATGCTTCCACCGATGAGCGATGTGTCCGAAGGAATTCAGTCGGCGATCCGAGAGGTGAAGATTTCAGACTTGTTGTTTCGTGAGGAAGTGACGATTGACGTCAAAAGCGTTTCCGGCTACTTGAAAGGCAAGACCGTTCTTGTTACAGGCGGTGGCGGCTCTATCGGATCAGAACTTTGCAGGCAGATTGCAAAATTTGCGCCCAAGCTTTTGATTATTTTTGATATTTATGAGAACAATGCGTCACAACTGTTGTATGAGCTAAAATCAATTTACGGCGAAGACTTTAACGCCATCATCCGCATTGGCTCTGTACGCGATATGAATGCCCTTGAAAAGCTGTTCAAGCAAAAGAAACCGGAAATTATTTTTCATGCTGCCGCCCACAAGCACGTCAACCTGATGGAAGATTGCCCCGATGAGGCGGTGAAGAACAATATATTTGGCACGTTAAACGTGGTGAAGTGCGCGGATAAATATAGCGTAGAGCGGTTTGTACTTCTATCTTCAGACAAGGCGGTGAACCCTACCAATGTGATGGGGGCCACCAAGCGTGTCACAGAGCTGATTATGCAAAATACCGCCAAAAAAAGCGCTACAAAGTTTATGGCGGTGCGTTTTGGCAATGTACTCGGTAGCAACGGCAGTGTGATCCCGATTTTTCAACAGCAGATTGCGGCGGGGGGCCCTGTCACCGTTACCCACAAAGAGATTGTTCGTTATTTTATGACCATTCCTGAGGCGGCACAACTTGTGCTACAAGCCGCGGGCATGGGCAAGTCGGGCAGAATCTCTGTGCTTGACATGGGCTCGCCCATTCGCATTTATGATCTTGCCAAAAATCTCATCAAGCTTTCTGGCTTTGTGCCAAACAAGGACATTCAAATTGTGTTTACCGGCCTTCGGCAAGGTGAGAAATTATATGAAGAGCTAATCATGGAAGAAGAAAAAGAAGACATGAAAGTGACCTACCAGCATAAAATCTTTGTAACAAAGCCGATCGAGATTGATCAAGAAGAATTCGAGTGCCAACTGCAAAATCTGTATGCCGCCGCCTATGGCGAGGCATCCCAAGTGAACCCGATCTTGAAAAAACTTGTGCCAAGCTTTCAAACAGAGGATGTTGTGAACGAGATGAAATAAAACGAGAGAAGAGGTGAAGTGGATGTACAGACGGTGGATCAAACGCCCCCTTGATTTGATGGTGGCGATGATTGTTTTGTTATGCATATGGCCGATTTTGGTTGCGATTGCCCTTTGCATCGTCATAGAATCTTGTGGACGCGGTTCTGTTTTATTTAAACAACGCCGAATCGGCAAAGACAAAGAAGAATTCTATATATATAAATTTAGAACCATGAAATCGGATACGCCGAAGGATATACCGACCCATCTTTTGAAAAACCCAGATGCGTTTATTACTCGGGTGGGTAAATTTTTGCGGCGAACGAGCCTTGACGAATTGCCCCAAATTTTTAATATTTTAAAAGGCGAGATGAGTTTTGTAGGCCCCAGACCTGCCCTTTGGAACCAATACGACTTGATTGCCCTGCGGGATAAAAATGGAGCCAACCGCGTCATGCCGGGGTTGACTGGTCTTGCCCAAGTCAAAGGACGAGACGAATTGCCCATTGGCATCAAGGCCGCATACGACGGGCGCTATGTGCGCCGTATGGGTTTGGCATTCGATTGTTTTATTGTTGTCCTCACGGTCAAGGGTGTCTTTACAGCCCACGGCATACGGGAGGGTGAAAAGTAGTGGCGCAAAAGAAAGTTCTTTTTGTGGCGACGACGTTGTCTCATATCGTGAGATTTCACACGCCTTATTTACAATATTTTAAAGACAAGGGCTATGTCGTGCATGTGGCGGCAAGCGTCCCCGACGAAGATCGGGGCGTGGCCGTTGTCGGTTGTGACAAGCTATGGGAGGTTCCGTTTTCTCGTTCCTTCGGCATCGAAAATGTGGCGGCTTTCCGTGCACTCAAAACCATTATTCAGCGCGAGGCGTATGCAATGATCCATTGCCATACGCCTATTGGTGCAGCATTAACCCGTCTTGCCGCCATCTCGGCGCGAAAAAAAGGCACGGCTGTGTTGTATACGTGCCATGGCTTTTATTTTCATAAAGACGGTTCTGTCGGGGGATGGTTGCTTTTTTATCCCATCGAGCGGATGCTCTCCGCTGTTACCGATTGCCTCCTCACGATGAACCGTGAAGATTATGTCATCTCTCAGCGGTTTCACGCCAAGCGCATTGAAAAAATAAACGGCATCGGCGTAGATATAGAAAAATTTGAACGACCTGCGGAAGACAAGCAAAAAAACAGGCAGACGCTTGGTCTATCCGCCGACGATTTTGTGCTCTGTTATGTCGCGGACTTGAAAACGGTGAAGCGTCAAGAGTTCTTGATCCATGCCGTGTATCAACTCAAACGAACTATACCAAATGTAAAGTTGCTCCTCGTGGGGAGAGACTTGGCAAATGGCACACACCAAAAACTGGTGGAAACATACTTGATGAACGATTACGTTTTGTTTACAGGTGAGCGGCACGATATCCCCGAAATCTTAAATGCCACGGATGTCTATGTCACCGTGAGCACGAGAGAAGGGCTGGCGACCAATGTCATTGAGGCGTTTTCTGCCGGAAAGCCAGTTGTTGCCACCGACACCCGCGGGCATTATGACTTGATCACCCATGGGGTCAATGGTTTTTTGTTTGACCGATCCGACGAGGATGCGTTTTTGCAATGTGTGCAAAACTTATATGAGGATAACGAATTGAGGGAAACAATTGGTGAGCACGCAAAGGCATGCGCAACCGCTTATTCGATTGGGGCGGTCAAGGCGCAGATGGTGGCCATATATGATTCGTTGCTGTGAAACATAGACTGTATAAAGAACCTGTGTTGGAAATCATATTTTCTTTGACCGATGCGACCTATAAGGTTCAGAAAAGAGACAACGGTATCTCTCGCCAACTGGCCGGATTGCTCGTGGATCAACTCATGGGCATTTTTGAAGAAAAAAGGCATATAGTGTTAAAAGAACGGTACGGCAGAATAAAAAGTTGGCATAAAGAGTTTTGCAAAAAGCTTGCAATCCAAACGAGAGCGTCCGTAGAGGCATACAGAAAAACAAATGGGGTCAAAATCGGACGAAATGATCCATGTCATTGCGGCAGTGGAAAAAAATATAAACTGTGCTGTGGTCGATGAAGCCTGTTCATTCCTTCAAAAATCCATTTGTTTTTAGTTTTTTTAGTTTTTTTAGTTTTGTGGCATAATCTTGTTTCGCCTCTGTATCGGTAAGGATGGCATTGGAAACCATTAATGGGATCATTTGCTCTGAACCAGTTCGTAACAGGCTATCGTACATAAGTCGGCGGCTTTGGTTAAAACAAATAGGTTGACGACAATCTACCAAAAACCTATAATAATGGAAAGGTTTTCTACAGGGGGGCAGATACATGGAACATATTTTAACACTAGAGGCAATTTCGAAAGCCTATACAGAACATCAGGTGCTTCAATCCCTCTCGTTGGCTGTCTGTGATGGCGAATTTTTAACGCTACTGGGGCCGAGTGGTTGCGGAAAGACAACGACACTCCGCATTATCGCCGGGCTTGCCCAAGCGGATACAGGCCGCCTTTTTCTAAACGGCGAAGACATCACAACAACCCCGCCCAACAAGCGCAATGTCAACACTATTTTTCAAAACTACGCGCTATTCCCCCATATGAATGTACATGACAACATCGCGTATTCACTTGCGATTCATAACGTGCCCAAGAAAGAAAGAACGACCATTGTCAAGAAAATGTTGACACTCGTACAGCTAGAAGGATATGAAAAGCGCAATGTAAACCAGTTAAGCGGCGGCGAGAAACAGCGGATTTGTATTGCCCGGGCAATGGTAAACAAGCCACGGGTGTTGCTTCTGGACGAACCGCTGGGGGCGTTGGATTTAAAGCTTCGCCAATACATGCAATTGGAATTGAAGCGGCTACAAAAACAACTGGGCATTACCTTTATTTATGTGACCCATGACCAAGAAGAAGCGCTGAACATGTCAGACCGCATTGCCATTTTAAATCACGGCGTCTTGGAGCAGTTGGCATCGCCGTCAGAAATTTATGAGCGACCGGCGACCAAATTTGTAGCCGAGTTTGTGGGCGATCGAAACGTGCTGTCCGGCACGGGAGTCAATGGGTGCGTGGTGCTTTCTCAGACTGGGATACAGGTGCCCGTCACGAGAAATTGTGACGGCAAGGCTGTACATATCGCGATTCATAGCGACAAAATCAAAATATCAAAAGAGGCACCGACAGGTGTGTTTTCAATCAGTGGCATCATCGTCGAAAAACAATACGCCGGTGCCAGAATCAAATACAAAATCAATGTCGCCGGAACGGAACATTTCGGCATTGAAGCCGTACAATACAATACCAAGCAAACCTATGCCGAAGGCGAGGCTGTCTTCGTGCACTGGAATCCGGAGGATGGGGTGTTGATTGAATGAAAAAAATAGGCGCATATGTGCAAATCAGTCCGATTTTTTTGTGGATGACGGTGTTTGCGGTTATCCCCCTTCTCTATGTGTTTACGTTGGGATTTGTCGAGACGACACCCACCGGTGGCATCTTGCTTCATTTTACCCTAGACAATTACAAGCGGATTTTTCAACCCGTGTATCTAAAAATTTTTGTGCTGTCTATCGAGACGGCGTTGGCGACTTCGTGTATCGCCCTGTTGATCGGCTATCCCTTTGCTTATTTTACATATTTTGGATTTAAGCGATACCGAAATTTGATTGTGCTGTTGGTAATCATTCCGTTTTGGACGAGTAGCTTGCTTCGTGCGTATGGCTTTATCATCCTTTTCAGAGGAAATGGGTTGGTCAATACGCTTCTCCTCCACTTGGGCATTATCCATGAGCCACTTAAACTTCTGTATACGTATCCGTCTATTCTCGTGGGGATGGTGTATATGCTATTGCCCTTCATGGTTTTGCCCATCTATCACTCGATTCAGCAGTTGGATTATTCTCTCGTGGAAGCGGCAAGAGATTTGGGCGCGTCCAGATTCCGCGCCTTTTTGTCTGTTACCGTGCCCCTTACGATGACGGGTATTTTTGGCGGTGTCTCTCTCGTCTTTATTCCGGCGATGGGCCTGTTTTTTATATCCGATTTGCTTGGTGGCGCAAAAATCATGCTCTTGGGCAATCTGGTGCAAAACCAGATTCTCGTCGTCAGAAATTATTCTTTTGGCGGTGCGCTGTCTGTGATGATGTTTTTTTGCGTACTGTTTTTCATTTTTATGTGCAAAAGAGTGTGGAAAGAAGGTGGGCTGTATCATTAAAAAAATATACCCCACCAAAATTTTATATATTTTGTTTGTTTTGTTCTGTTTGTATTTGCCCATTGCAGTCGTTGTGGCATACTCCTTCAATGTATCCAAGACGGGTTCGGTATGGGCTGGCTTTACAACCGACTGGTACGTCCAGATGGCGCACGACCAAAGCCTCACCACGGCACTTTCGGTGAGCCTCATCGTCGCGTTGTTTTCATCTGCCATTGCCATCGCAGTGGGCACGGTTGGCGCGGTCGCAGTCCAACACGTTCACAAAAAATTGGCACGTGTTATCCATACGATCACCTACATCCCCATTGTGATTCCTGAAATCGTATTGGCCGTTTCTCTGCTCATCTTTTTCTCGTTTTTGCATGTTACCTATGGCATGGTGACGTTAATTTTGGCCCATGCCACGTTCTGTATCCCCTACGTTTTTATCATGGTGACGCTCCGGTTATCACAAATCGATCCGATTTTATACGAAGCGGCGTCTGATTTGGGCGCAACCCCAAGGCAAGTGTTTGCAACCATCACATTGCCCATGATACTGCCCTCTATCGTCTCGGGCGCGCTTCTTGCCATTGCCATGTCACTGGACGATGTGGTCATGAGCGTTTTTTTGGCAGGGCCCAAAAGCACCACACTGCCGGTTAAGATTTATTCACTTTTAAAGCTTGGCGTCACACCCAAGATTAATGCCGTGTTTACCATCATTTTATTGGTGACCTTTGCCATTGTGTTTACCACCCAGTTCTTAAATAAGAAGGAGAGTATCTAAATGAAAAAGTTAATTTTATTATGCGCCATGTTCGTCAGTGTTACGGTTCTGTTTGGTGGCTGTGCAACCAAAGACAACGTGCAACCAGCCGTAACAGACAGTGCACAACCAACTGTACAAGCCGAAACAGACAAAACAACACAGCCGACGGCAACCAAGGAGTTAAACATTTATACATGGGCGGGCTACATACCAGACGACAGCGTGCAAAAATTCGAAAAAGAAACGGGCATCAAAGTCAACTACAGCAACTTCTCGGTGAACGACGAAATGTATGCAAAGTTGAAGGCGAATCATGCGTCTGAATATGACATCGTCATATGCAGTGATTATATTATCGACGTGATGGCGCGCGAGGGCGGGCTATTAAAGCCGTTGGAGAAGGAAAAACTTGCCAACTATAAAAACATTGACCCAAGTTATCAGAGCAAATACTACGATCCCAAAAACGAATACACCATCCCATTTTCGGGTGCAAGTGCGTTGATTGTGTATGATTCGGAAAAGGTTCCCTTCGACATAACAGGGTACGCCGACCTTTGGAAGCCTGAGCTAAAAGACAAAGTCGTGTTGTTAAACGGCGACCGAGATGTGATTGGGTTTACATTGCAAAAGATGGGCTATAGCGTAAACGAAACAGATCCAGCCATCCTTCAAAAAGTGGCAGAAGAGCTAAAAGCATTGAAGCCAAACGTGGCGGGGTTTGACGCCAACACCCCACAGCAGATGATGATTTCGGGTGACGCCACCGTTGGGTATATGTTTGGTTCACAAGTTGTTCCTGTTACGGATGCGATCCCTGCGGCAAAAGTGGTCTATCCAAAAGAGGGAATGGGCTTTTACATCGACAACGTGGTTGTGCCGTTAAACGCGCCCAATGCTGAAAATGCATACAAATTTATCGATTTTATTTTAGACGGTCAAAACAGTGCCGCCATTTCCAGTTCGATTAACTACATGAATGCCAATCTTGCCGCAAAAGAATTTTTGCCGCAGACGTACTTAGACAACAAAACGGTCAATATACCAAAAGAAATTTTGGATCAAGCACAAGTATACCAAGACTTGGGTGATGCAAGAAAAACATATGATGAAATCTGGACGGCATTTTTAGGTGAGTAAGAAATAACCGCTTCTCTTGTTAAAGGGAGGCGGTTATTTTTTGGGTCTCTTAATAATAGTCGTGGGTTGTTTTCTATCGATACATTGTCACCTCTCGTCACTTTATAGATTGAAGTTTATTCAATGTTATGTTACCATTATGGATACAAAAGGAGATGTTGTTATGACAAACAGTGAATTGCGTTGAAACTTAACGTATTTACAAAAATAATATTGGCAAGCCTTATCCCCTCTATCCTTATTTTTTCATTTGTAATCATTAGCATTAGCCACAACGTGTATAAATCATCTGTAGACTCTGCTAAATCTGCTACAACACTAAATTCAGACGTTATAAAAATAGCAGTGCAATCGACGGTCAATAGTTTAGGCGAAGTGGTTATTAATGCGGCTAAAAACTTAGGTGACATGGATGCCTCTAGCGAAAATGCGAGAGACTATGCAGTGAAAACCCTGTTTATGTTGCAAAATTCTAAAGCATATATCTATAATAGCTGGTTTGTTTTCGCGCCAGATGCTTTTGATGGAAAAGATGCTGCGTTTAAAAGTGAAGAGGCTCCTTCCGGTCGGTTTATGAAGTCATTTTCACTTAGAAATGGCAAAATGGTAGAGCTATTTGATATGGAAGAAAGTGACTTAGGTGATCCTGTTGATTCTGCTTGGTATTTAGACCCAATGAAAACGGGCAAGCCTTTCTTTGACCAAGCGGGGTATTATGATTTCGAAGATGGGAAGGGTCCACAATATGTTAGTTCAATATCAGCACCCATTATTCGTGACGGGAAAGTCATTGGCGTTGTAGGTGTCGATATATTGTATGAGCAATTGTTCAAGTTTTTGGATGATATGGAAAAAGCAGAACACATAAAGATCATGACGATATCCCAGGCGGGATATATTCTTTATGCGTCTGACCCAAAATATTATTACAAAAACGTAAGTACGCTTGCATACAGTGACCACAGGGGATTGAAAAAAAGTATTACTGACAACACAGAGTATATTAACGAAGCCATTACCGATTTTTTTGGTGGTCGATCATTGGTTAAGTTAATGCCCGTTGACTTTTCATTTTCTGATGAAAAATGGTCGCTATGCATCATATCCCCTCTGGAAGCGATATACGCGCAGGCAGATGCATTTATGAAGTCGATTGTATCTACATCTGGCTTAGGGATTATGATTTTATGTGCCGCTGCGTTTTTTGTGGCGAGGAGCATTGCAAAACCCATTAAGCAACTTACATACGACACAGATAAAATTGCGAATGGGGACATTTTACATGCGTTTACATATGAAGGCAAAAGCAAAGACGAGATTGCAGCACTTGCCACCTCTATAAAAAGAATGGTCACACAGCTTCATGTGAATGCCGAGAGCCTTGAACACAAAGTGCAAGACCGCACAAGAGAGCTGAGCATTATGACACAAACGGCTCAAAATGCCGCGCAAGCAAAAACGCAATTTCTGGCATCGATGTCTCATGAAATTAGAACGCCAATGAATGCGATTATGGGCATGTCTGAACTTTTGTCTTTAGAGCCATTAACAGACAAACAATCTAAATATGTTCACGACATCAAAACGTCCTCCACAGCGCTACTAAAAATAATCAATGATATTTTAGACCTTTCAAAAATTGAAACGGGGAAGTTAAGTTTACAGCCTGTAGATTTTAACTTCTTAGAGCTATTAGAAAATATACATTCGCTCTTTGAATTTGTGGCGCAGGGTAAAAATCTCGTGTTTGCGTTAGACGTATCAGAAGAGGTTCCACACTATCTGTTTTGCGACGATATTCGTCTTCGGCAGGTATTGGTCAATCTGATTGGCAATTCTATAAAATTTACCAAAGCCGGATCAGTTGGTTTACGCGTTGCCGCGAAAGGCAAATGGATATGTTTTGAAATATGGGATACGGGCATCGGCATCAAAGAGGAAGACCGTTCTCGTCTTTTTCAAGCTTTTGAACAACTAGACGAAAGTGCCAATCGCAAAGTAGAGGGTACAGGGCTTGGGCTTTCGATAACGAAGAAAATCATTGAATTGATGAAGGGCACAATACGTGTCGAGAGCATTTATGGGCAGGGCACTACATTTTTTATCGAAATTCCTTTGATTTTAGGCGATAAGCGAAATATCGAAGATACAACAGGAATTTTTAAATTTATAAATGCGCCTACAGCCAATGTGTTGCTCGTGGATGATAACGAAATTAATATTCATGTAGGCAGTGGTCTTTTAAGCCTTTGTGGTATCACCTG
>JAVBJY010000120.1:0-8678 GCA_031546735.1 Eubacteriales bacterium | reverse complement strand
ATAATTTGTTTGTTTAATCTGTCGCTTTGGTGCTTGACGCGCAAGAGCGATTTGACCTTCGACAGTAAGATTGTGCTGTCTAAGCTTCTCGTCACATAATCGTCTGCGCCCACATGGAGCGCCCGCAACACATAATCTCTTGACTCGTGGCTAATGAGCATCAAAATCAAGATGTATTTTGTCTCGGTGGCAGATTTTAATATTTTACACACATCAAACCCACTCATGTCTGGCAGGTTGACGCTTAAAATCACAAGGTCGGGCTTTTCCTTTAGCATTTTGGCCTTTGTGACGGCAGTTGCACCCGTACTGGCAGAATACACTTCAAAATTTTGGACTGACAATGTTTTTGTAAACAACTCAATATTTTGTTCATCTTCATCTACGATTAACAATTTATCCATTATGAGCCACCTTTTTTTGAAATCTGATTTCGTTGCCCGTACCATGAAACGTCACATTGTCTGAAAGAGCAATGGCCAACCGAATGCCGCGCCCGTTCTCGTTAAATAGCTCGTCGCCTATGCCTTGTTTTGCGAGCACCTTAGAATAATCAAACCCCACACCCTCATCTGCGATGACGGCATGCACTTCGCCTAATATCATTTCGACTTCGACATGTACCACCTTGTCTGCGTCTTGTTTGTTGCCATGAATCACTGCATTAAAAAGAAGTTCAGAAAATATGAGCCGTAGTTCTGCCAATGGTTCTTGGTTATCGATGGATGCCTCATTTTGGACAAACAACAAAATATCCTGAATGACCTCTTGCACTTTTCGCATATTGCTCTGAAAAGAAATTTGGATTTTTTTAGCGGTCATATTATTCTCTCCCTCCTTCAGCAGGCTCATACGTACATTGCACTTCTTATTGTTCAAAGGAGCTTAATTTGTGGTTTTTGATCATTGTGATGCGAAGTTTTTCGTCCGTCTCGTCGTCAATTTTCAGCACGTCCATTAACGCACGAATCATCAGCAAACTCATCTGTTCTTCCTGCACGACAAACCCCTCTGGTCTGCCCGAGATCAAATCGATCACCAATGTTTCTTTTGATAGGTTGAAAATAATCTGAAACGATTCTTTTATCTCGGACGACTGCTCGATAACAAAGGCACATGCTTCTGATACAGCGGCCTTTATGTCTTCTATTTCGTCTATGTCAAAGTTTAATCTGTTTGCGATGGAGGAAGCGGTAAGGCGCGCAGCCGAAACATAAGCCGCATTGATCGGAAGCGCCAATTGAATCACTTCATTATTTGTATTATTATTCATGCGCATCACCTTCTATTATAAAAACTTTGTCAAGATTGGTGATTCTAAATAACTTCGCCAAACTTGGTTTGATATTGGTTAAATAAATTTCACCATCATACGTTTTTACTTTTTTCAGAATGGCAATCAAGACGCCAAGACCCGTGCTATCGATGTAATTCAATTCAGCACAGTCCATTTTTAAATCAAGTTTAACATCTTTTATCATGTCTAAAAGCGCCTCTTTAAACTGTGTAGAATTAAAAATATCAATTTCTCCTGCTACCTTTACATACAAAAACTTTTCGTTTTCATGACTTTGCATCTCTAGTATATAATCCATACGCAAAACCTCCTTAAAATTCATTCTGACTTCATTGTCTCTGCTATTAATATACCACACATTTGGAAATTTTTAAAGAAGTTATAGTATAAAGTTTTCGCTTATGTTAGAATGTGTGGAAGAATAGAAACATAGGAAATCTCTTGCGAAATTTCTATAACCAGAATCCAAAACGCAAGATATGTACTGTAGTATTTTTAAAAGGAGATTTTTTATGCAATTAGGCTACTTAGGACCACGCGGTACTTTCTCTGAGTTGGCGGCGCTTACCTTTCGTGACGCCCACACACTGACGCCGTTTCATACCATTTATGATGTGGCCAAGCATGTGGCACAAGGCACCGTTGATTTTGGCATCATCCCTGTAGAAAATTCCACCGAGGGCATGGTCAACATTACCCTCGACTCTATCATATTTGATTTTGATTTGTTCATACAAAAAAAGCTGATCCTTCCCATCACGCAAAACCTGATGGTTCGAAGCGATTTTTCAGACGAACCCATTGCAAAAATCTTGTCCCACCCGCAAGCGCTTGCCCAGTGCGCTTCTTTTTTGCATGAAAACTATCCAGATGCCGAATTGATACAGACCAACTCGACCGCAGAGGCCGCGCGCCTTGTAAGCGAATCGAGCGAAAACTTCGCCGCCATTGGCCCTACGAATTGCGCCGAAATCTATTGTCTGCGCCTCCTGCACAAACAAATCCAAGACAACGACGACAACACCACGCAGTTTATCGTCGTCACAAAGCAGGATACAACCAAAATCGTGTCAGGTTGCACCATGTCGATTGCGTTCTCTACATTAAATAAACCCGGCGAGCTGTATAAGATGCTCGATATTTTTTCGATTTGGGATATCAACATGACAAAGATTGTATCAAGACCCATGCGCAAAAAAACCGGTGAGTATGTTTTTTTTGTCGACCTCGAAGTGTCAGATGAGGACGACTTCAAAGACGCGCTTAAGATGATGAAACGCAAGGCTTCGTTCTTCAAATTATTGGGTTGCTACGAAACTTTAAGATCCTGCGTAACGCAGTAGAACTGTACAAAACCAACGAAGGAGTGTTATGATGAGCAGTCCCGATTTTGATATTACAAAAAACATACGCACCATCGAAATGTTAAAAAGTCAATTGCTCTCGGGTGTGTCTGATCTTCACGCCGATTTATTAAACGTATCCATAGACCGAGACGAACGTTCAGAGATACTGGCGGATATTTTGATTGTGACGTATTTGCTGGCCAATCGTCTTGGCGTATCCCATAAATCCCTTGACGCAAAGGCGATTCATAAATTAAAACTCGGGATGCTTGAAGACAATGACGCCCTTCATGACGACCTGACCGCACTTTTTAAACACATAAATAAACAGCATACGATGCTGTAGAATACTCCACACGGGATGAAATTATTGAATGAAAAACAAGATAGAATTTTATAAGACAAGGAAGCGACGACGACGCATACTGACAGAAGTCTGCTAGGAGTCGCTGACGCAGTATTATGAGATTCTAGCTGTTTTTCATGATGATTTCATCCCACGTGGAGTATATAACCGACAGGAGGTGTCTTCATGGAATTTCCCTTTCCACATCTTGTAATTGACAAAAAAAACAATATTATTTTATCCAACGCACACTTTGATTCAAAATTCAGAACCGAAAAAAGTCATGCCGTTACCAATCTCTCTACGCTGATTGGTCTTTATAAAAACAACTTGCTCGAACAGAAATGTACCGTCGATTTGGTGCAGTATAAGCTGTTTACGACACCGATTGCGGATACAGAAACATTTGATGTATACATGATCGAGTTAGACAACGACAAGTCTCTCGTTGGTATTATCTTCATCGACAACTTCGACGAGGTGCTCGATTCTATAGAAGAAGCAAAGCGACCATTGCTCGTCGCTTTAATCGATCGAAAGGTCAATACCATGTCCCAGCAGGTGGGGGGCATCGTTAGAAAGTTTGAAAATGACAAATACGTATTCGTATTTTCCTTTAAGAAATTAGAGGTGCTAAAAGAAAACAAATTTGATATATTGGATAAAATAAGAGAGACAGATTTGGGCAACTCGACGCCTGTCACCCTTAGCATCGGCATCGGGGCAAATGGCGAAACCCTTGCACAAAACATGGAGTATGCCCGCGCCGCCCTCGACCTTGCTCTGAGCCGTGGCGGCGACCAAGTGCTCATCAAAGACGTCGATAAATTTTATTTCTTTGGTGGAAAATCAAAAGATAAAATTACAAATTCTCGGGTTCGTGCCCGGGTAAAAGCGTATGGCTTGGTGGAACTGATCTTAGATTCGAAAAATGTATTGGTGATGGGGCACCACAGCCCCGACATCGACTGTCTGGGTGCCGCGGTTGGCATTTTTAAAATTGCCACAACCCTTGGGCGTCCGTGCAACATCATTTTAAACACGGTCACCTTCAACATTAGCTCTTTTTATAACCGCATCATCTTAGAAAAACCGTATACAGGCCATGTATTTATCAACAATGAAACCGCCCTCTTGCTCCACTCGGACAAGACGCTCGTCATTATCGTAGATACGCACAGGCCACAGCTGACCGAATGTCCCGCTCTGGTTCAAAAATCAAAACGACTCGTCGTGTTTGACCATCACCGAAAGAGCCCCGATTTTATAGAGGATTCTGTGTTGACCTACCATGAGCCATTTGCGTCTTCCACCTGCGAGCTGATTACCGAGATGCTTCTCTACATCGACAAAGAAATCAAGCTGTCGGCAACCGAAGCAGACGGTATGTTGGCAGGCATTGCCCTTGATACAAAAAATTTCGAATTAAAAACCGGCACCAAGACGTTTGAATCGGCGGCGTACTTGCGGCGAAACGGTGCCGACCCTGTGCGTGTCAAAATGCTGTTTCAAAATTCTATGGAGAGTTATCACGCCAAGACCAACACCGTGTGCAACGCCTTCGTCTTCGAGACGATTGCGGCCATATCGGTTGTGCCTGAAGATGCGCCGTATCCCCCTCTGGTGGCGGCACAAGCTGCCGACGAGTTGCTTGATATATCCGACATACAGGCGTCCTTCGTCTTGTGCCAGTATGAAGATGTCGTTGCCATATGCGCCAGAAGCCTTGGCAATGTGAATGTGCAACTCATCATGGAAAAATTAGGCGGCGGTGGTCACCAGACCGTATCGGGCTGTCAACTCAAAGACACAACCGTCGATCAAACAATAGAACTGCTCAAACAAGCCATTTCAGATTATTTAAAAGAAACAATCTAAAAGGAGGAAAACAACATGAAAGTAATTTTATTAGACGATATCAAAGGTGTAGGCAAGAAAGAACAAATCGTAAACGCCAGTGATGGCTACGCGAGAAACTTTTTGTTTCCAAAAAAATTAGCCCTAGAGGCGACAAAAGAAAATCTTTCACAACTTGAACATAAGAAAAAACAAGAGGCAGACAAAAGACAAGAAGAATTGAACGAAGCGCAAGCATTAAGCAAAGCATTGGGCGAGCTCACCATCAAGATTGAAGTAAAATCTGGTGAAGGCGGTCGGTTGTTTGGCTCGGTGACCAACAAGGAAGTGGCCGCCGCCCTAAAAGAACAGCATGGGTATGACATGGACAAGAAAAAAATCGTATTGAAAGAGCCACTAAAGCATTTAGGCGAGTCAACCGTTGAGATTAAGCTACACCCAAAGGTGACTGCGACGGTAAAAGTGGTACTCTGCGAATGATTGGCAAGCGAGGTTTTAGAACATGAGTGAACAAATAGAAAGTCAATCGTTTCAACGCATCCCACCCCACGATCAATCCGCCGAACAGGCCGTGCTTAGCTCCATGATCTTTGATGGAGACGGCATCATGCTTGCCGCCGACGTATTGCGTGGGGATGATTTTTATAGACCCGATCACAAAATTATCTTCGACTCGATCATGGAGTTGTATACCGCTTCTGTGCCTGTCGACTTGATTACGCTCAAAAGCAAGCTAGAAGAAAAAGGCGTCTTCGACCGCATCGGCATGGAATATATCGCCGAGATTGCAAACGTGGTATCCACCAGCACCCGTGTCAAACATTACGCCAAAATCGTAGAAGAGAAGTCGATTTTGCGAAAACTGATCCGCATGTCTGGCGAAGTGTCCGATCTCAGCTACCAAGGGCAAGAGCACGTCGACAACATCATCGAAGTGGCCGAAAAAAACATCTTCAACATCATTCAAAACAGAAATGCCGACGATTTTTCGCCCATCCGTGAGATATTGGTCAACTCGATTGACAAAATCGAACAGATCTATTATGCAAAATCTAAAATCACAGGCATCGAGACAGGCTTCTCCGACTTCGACAGCAAAATGGCCGGGTTGCAAAAATCCGACTTCATCTTGATTGCCGCCAGACCGTCTATGGGGAAAACCGCATTTGCCTTAAACATCGCGGGCTATGCCGCACTGCATAAAAAGGTGCCCACCGCCATTTTCAGCTTAGAGATGTCGAAGGAGCAATTGGTCAACCGGTTGCTCTGTTCGGAAGCGTTGGTCGACTCCCAACGAGTGCGTACCGGTCAACTCGAACAATCCGACTGGGAGAAAATCGCCCGCACCATCGGCGATTTGTCCGAAGCACCTGTGTATATCGACGACACCCCCGGCATCACCTCCATGGAAATACGCTCTAAATGCCGAAAGTTAAAACTCGAAAAGGGATTGGGGTTAATCGTCATCGATTACTTACAACTCATGTCGGGCAGTGGGCGAAGTGATTCGAGACAACAAGAAATTTCAGAAATTTCGCGTGCGCTGAAAGCACTGGCAAGAGAGATGGATGCGCCCGTGATCGCGCTTTCGCAGTTGAGCCGTGCCTGTGAAACAAGAGCAGATCATCGCCCCATGCTCTCAGATCTAAGAGAGTCTGGTGCCATCGAGCAGGATGCGGACGTCGTCACCTTTTTATACCGAGACGAATATTACCACCCCGATACAGAGAAAAAAAACCAAGCCGAAGTCATCATCGCCAAACAGCGAAACGGCCCAACCGGCACCGTAGACCTCATTTGGCTTGGCAACTATACAAAATTTGCAAATATGGAAAAGGACGCGTCCTATAATGGCTAACCCGGCGAGCAACAACCTGACAGCAAAAACCTTCTACACCTTTTTTGTCAATGGCTTTACGGCGCTTATGGTTGGCTCTGTAATGCCCTTTATGATCCAAGATTATAAACTCAGCTACACACTGGCGGGCATTTTCCTCTCGCTCCACTCGGTGGGCAACTTGTCTGCCAGCTTTATCGCCGTTATGGCGATTCGAAGGTTTGGCAGACGGATGGCGATTGTGTATTTGTCGTCTCTACTCGCCATTTCTTATTTTGGCATTGCCTTCACCGGCAATGTCGCGCTTTTGTATGTGCTGTTTTTTTTAACGGGCGTCGGGCGCGGTAGCATTAGTAATGTCGATAATGCCGTTATCAACGACGTCGCCGTTGGAAAGTCGAGTGCCTTAAACATCCTCCATATGTTTTTTGCCGTGGGGGCCTTTTTAACGCCCATTTTGGCTTCTTTTATGACGGGTTCCGGTCACAGTTGGAAGATTCTCGTTTTGATTGGCGTCGGTCTTTCGCTGTCGGCTGTCGTTACCTATTTTTTCATGGACATCGACATCAAAACGCCCAAGGCGACGGAGAAAACGAATGCACCCAATGCGGTTGCCTACTATAAAAACCTTGATTTTTACGCCGCTTCTCTTTTGTTGTTTTTTTATTTGGGTGTGGAGACCACGGTAAACGGTTGGCTCGTCACCTATTTTAAAGACACCGGCATTATGAGCGCACAATTTGCCCAAACGCTTTTGTCGTTGCTCTGGGTGGTCATTATCTTTGGGCGGCTTTCGACCGCCTACCTCTCTACAAAAATAAAAAAAGAAACGCTGATTTTGTGTAACACAATCGGCGCTTCTCTCTTTTTGGCGGTGCTGATGACAGGTTCTCATTTCGTGCTCATCGCCCTATCCATCGGGCTATTCGGTTTTTTCTTGGCTGGCATTTACCCGACGACCATCGCCACCACGGGCAACATCATCAAGTCATCACCCTCGGCGATGGCGACCATTCTTGCATTTGCAGGGCTTGGCGGCATACTGATGCCCTTGATTACAGGCATTGTCTCCGAGCACTTCGGCATTGCAAGCGGCATGTCGTTAATCGTGATTGCGATGTGCGCCACACTGGTGTGCGCGTTTTTTATCTTTTTTCGCGGACGCAAGGCGGCACGGGCGACCACGACGAAATGACCCTGTGCTTTCGTGCTGTACTTATTTCAGTGTGCTGACGGTGATCTTTCTCGTCATTGTTTCTGCCTCTACGAGTGGTTCTACAGAATAACCAAGGGCTACAGCTGCAACTGGGTTGTAGCCTTCTGGCAATTTCAATTCTGCAAGCAGTTCGGCATTTTTGTTTAGCGCCACGATGGCACCCATGATATACACGCTTCCTACGCCTAACGCTGTCGCGGCAAGGCACATATTTTCGATCATGCACGCCGAATTGGCGATGCCAACCTCCGTGCCAAACTCATTTGGTTTTGACGAGATCAACACAAGTGAAGGCGCGCCATACAGCGTTTCCATACCCGGTTTGCCAAATATTTCGCCCCCCGCCAGTGATAGCTTATGAAGGAAATCTGCCTTTTGAATGATCGTCATGTGTACGCTTTCAAATTGTCCCATGCCAATCGGTGCCGTTGCACCGGCAGAAACAATCGTGTCTAGTTCATGATCTGTAATTTGCTCTGGTTTGTAGCCTCTCGTCGATTTACGACTCGCAATTGCTTTTAATGTGTCCATGTCATATCCCCTTTTATAAACTTTCTGTTATTCGCTTACCCATCATTCTATATAAAATGTCGTATAATGCCTTTGCGTCATCAGGCGAAATATTCATACAGTCTCCCATTTTGGACGGGATGTCGATGGCCTGATCCTTTCGCGCTACACCTTCTGCCGTCAACTTTATGTTCACGCTTCTTTCATCGGCAGCCGAACGTTCTCGCTCGACAAGCCCCTGTGCCTCTAATTTTTTAAGCAACGGGGTC
>JAVBJY010000211.1:0-4769 GCA_031546735.1 Eubacteriales bacterium | reverse complement strand
CACCAGTTGCCCTGCCCTTGTGATTTTAAATGCAGTCTTTTTAATTGTTTCGCACAGTGTCTCAAAGTCGGCACCGCGCACACTTTCAAGCGAGCGCTTGATGACGCCAGGGCCGCTTACGCCGATGTTTAACACCAAGTCACGCTCTCCGACGCCATGAAATGCGCCCGCCATAAACGGATTGTCTTCCACTGCGTTGCAAAACACGACAAACTTGGCACAAGCAATCGAGCTTTCATTCTTTGTTAAAAACGCCATCTCTTTGATGATCTCGCCCATCTTTTTAACAGCGTTCATGTTGATGCCGTTTCGAGAGGACGCCACATTCACAGAAGAGCATACCCGCTCTGTGCTGCTTAGCGCTTCTGGGATGCTCCGGACAAAATCGATATCGCCCTTTGTGCTCCCCTTTTGAATGAGCGCCGAGTAGCCGCCGATAAAATTAACGCCAACTTCTTTTGCCGCCTTGTCTAGCGTCTTTGCGATGGCGAGGTAGACACCCGCCCCACAGCCGCCGCCGATCAAACTGACCGGTGTAACAGAAATTCGCTTGTTCACAATGGGGATGCCGAATTCCCTTTCTATATCATTCCCAACTTTTACTAAATCTTTCGCGTTCTTTGTAATTTTGTCGTAAATTTTATCGGTCAATTTCTTTTCATCAGAATCCACACAATCCAAAAGGCTAATCCCCATCGTAATTGTTCTTACGTCAAGATTCGATTCCTCAATCATTCTGTTTGTTTCCTGCACCTCAACACGAGAAATCATTGTTTACCCCCCTTAGATTCTATGCATGCTATTAAAAATATCTTCACGCTGTAATTTGATATCGACGCCGATTGAGACGCCAAGGTCTGCCAATTGTTCTACAATGGTGTCTACCGATTTTGACGACGACGCAATGTCTACAATCATCATCATATTAAAATAGCCTTGCACGATGGTTTGCGAAATATCCAAAATATTAATTTCTTCCTCTGCCAAAAATGTGCACACCTTTGCGATGATGCCAATTTGGTCTTTTCCTAACACGGTTATAATGCCTCTCATTTCAATGTCCCCCTTGTTTTAAACGTATAAATCCGGACGCTTTTCTTTCGTCCGCTGTATGGCTTGTTCTGTCCGCCATTTTTGAATGTTTTGGTGATGCCCCGACAATAAAACCTCTGGCACCTTTCGACCCAGTGCCTCGACGGGTCTTGTATACTGTGGGTATTCGAGCAAGTTGTCTGAAAAACTTTCGTCCTGATGGGATTGCTCTTTGTTTAACACGCCGGGCACCAGTCTCGCAATCGTGTCAATGAGCACCATGGCGGCAAGCTCCCCGCCGGTTAATACATAATCGCCAATCGATATTTCGTCTGTTACAATTTCTTCGATGACCCGCTCGTCTATCCCCTCATAATGACCGCAAAGAATGACAAGGTCTGTTTCTGTGGCCAACTGCTCTGCCATTTTTTGCGTCAGCGTCTTGCCTTGGGGCGTCATGTACACGACCTTCGTTTGAGGCGGCAACTTGTGCCGGATGCTCTCATAGCAGTCGTACACGGGCTGTGGTTTCAGCACCATCCCCGCGCCGCCACCATATGGATAGTCGTCCACTTGGTTATGCTTATGATTGGCAAAATCGCGTATATTAATGCATTCCAACTGGATAATTTCGGAGGCGACGGCTCTCTTTATCATGCTGTGGTTCAGCCCGTCGACCATCATCTCTGGAAACAATGTCAGCACGTGAAAATTCATTCTCGCAAACCTTCCAATACGTGTACAATCATTGTGTTTTGCGCCGTATCTACCTTTAAGATACAAGACTTGATGGCAGGCAACAACAACTCGTTTCCATTGTCTTCTTTTACCACATACACGTCGTTTGCCGCCGTAAAGATGATATCTTCCAAAACACCAATATGGGTTCCATCCTCTGCCACAACATCCATGTCGTATAAATCTCGGATATAAAATTCATCCTCTGCCAAAGGAAGCGCCCAGCTATCTGGAATTTTTAAAATGGATTCCTTCAAGCGCTCGGCTGTCGTCATATCGTCGATGCCTTTAAATTTAAGCAACACAAATTGCTTGTGATAGCGAACGCTCTCAATTTGAAGCTGTTCGCCGTTTTCTTTGCGTGGCGGATATACAAAAACTTCCTTTAAGGCTTTATAGCGCTTTGGGTCGTCTGTCATGGGGATCACCCGAACTTCGCCCTTCACGCCTTGTGTATTCACAATCTTCCCGATTGTAAAGTAATTTTCCAATGTAAGCACCTCATTTTATTTATACGGCGTCGTACCCTATATTGTATAAAAGCTGTCATATTACTCAAAATGAATTTTGATATAAGATGACAGCTTTTTATGTTATACCGCTTGGATTGTATCCGAGCGCAGTATATTACAATATTTTTACGACAATTTTCTTGTCATTATGGATCGCGGCTGCTTTCATTACGGTTCGAATCGATTTTGCAATTCTCCCCTGCTTGCCGATTACTTTCCCCATATCAGTTGGGTCTACCTTCAGTTCGAGCACCAATGTGTCGCCGTCTTGTGTTTCATTTACAATAACGGCATCTGGATTGTCGACCAAATTCTTCGAAATAACTTCTAATAATTTTTTCATCTGGCAACCTCCTTATACGTAAGGTGTCGTTGTTATTCGCCAAATACGCCTGCTTTTTTAAGCAATGCACGTACAGTATCGGTTGGTTGTGCACCATTGCCGATCCATTTTTTAGCGTCTTCCACATTTACTTTCACTTCAGCCGGATTTTTTGTTGGGTCATAGTATCCGATTTCGTCGATGGTTTTACCATCTCTCGGCGTTCTTGCATCTGCAACAACAATTCTATAAAACGGTGACTTTTTTGCACCCATTCTTTTTAATCTGATCTTTACAGCCATTTCATTTCACCTCCTTAGACAGCGCATAATGTACGCGCTTCATTCTGGTTCAGGGTTTGAAACAGATTTAACTCTGTTTCTTTATCTCAAAAAAGGAAGACCTAACTTCCCTTTTTTCCCACGTGTCATATTGGTCATTTGTTTCATCATGACCTTCATATCTTCAAATTGTTTCAGAAGCTTGTTTACGTCTTGGATCGAGCGCCCACAGCCCTTGGCTATGCGTTTTTTGCGCGAGCCGTTTAAGATGGAGGGGTTTTTGCGCTCTTCTATCGTCATCGACTGGATAATGGCTTCAACGTGCCCCATCGCTTTTTCGTCGATTTCAACTTCGTCGAGTTTTGCGCCGCCAAGACCGGGGATCATACCCAAAAGGTCTTTGAGTGGTCCCATTTTTTTAACTTGTTGCATTTGATCCAGAAAATCGACCAACGAAAAATCTTGGGTACGCATTTTCTTTTCTAGTTCTTTGGCCTGATCGTCGTCAAACACCTGTTGTGCTTTTTCGATGAGGCTGAGCACATCGCCCAAGCCCAATATACGAGACGCCATTCTATCCGGATAAAAAGGCTCGAGATCTTCCATCTTTTCGCCCATACCCACAAATTTAATCGGCTTGCCTGTCACAGAGCGCACAGAAAGTGCGGCACCGCCACGGGTATCACCGTCTAGCTTTGTTATGATAATACCATCTACGCCAAGCTTTGCATTAAAGGTGTCTGCCACGTTTACGGCATCTTGCCCCGTCATGGCATCGACCACCAACAAAATTTCTTGGGGCCTTACTTCTTTCTTGATATTGGAAAGTTCATCCATTAATTGCTCGTCGATGTGCAGTCTGCCCGCCGTATCGACAATGACGATATCGTTGCCATTGTCTTTTGCGTAAGCCAACGCCGACTTTGCAATGTCTACTGGGCTGATCTTGTCGCCCATGGAGAAAACTGGAATGTTATAATTTTTGCCGACCACTTCGAGTTGTTTGATCGCCGCCGGGCGGTATACGTCACAGGCGACAAGCAATGGTCGCTTGCCTTGTTTTTTGAGTTGCCCTGCCAATTTGCCAGTTGTTGTTGTTTTTCCGGCACCTTGCAGACCCACCATCATGTAAACAGACGGTGATTTGGAGGAGAATGTCAGCTTGCTTTGGGTTGTGCCCATCAGTTCGACAAGCTCATCATTTACAATTTTGACAACGTGTTGACCAGGTGTAAGGCTACCCAACACTTCTTCGCCAATGGACTTTTCTGTTACGGTTTGGATAAACTGCTTCACGATTTTGAAGTTTACGTCGGCTTCAAGCAGCGCCAGTTTCACTTCGCGTAGCGCATCTTTTACCTCTTTTTCCGTCAGCTTGCCCTTGCCTTTTAATTGTTTAAACACATCCTGCAACTTAGAAGATAAATTTTCAAATGCCATTTAATATACCTCCATGGTGTAACGAACTCAATACAAAATCTCTTCCAACATGTGTTGCACCTCTTCGAATCGTTGAATCTCTTGCAAATTATTTTGTTCAATAATTTCGTTGAGTATATGAAACGCATGGTGCACCGTTTCTTTTTGGATTCTGAATTTTTCTACAAGCATCAATTTTTCTTCATATTGTAGTAAAATATGTTCGGTTCGTTTGATCATATCCCGAACCGCTTGGCGTGTGATGTTGTATTCCTTGCTGATCTCGTTTAAAGACAAGTCATTCAAATAATACAATTCGAGAACTGCCCGCTGTTTTTGTGTCAGCAGTTCGCCGTAAAAATCGTAGAGCATTGTGATCTCTAGTAAGTTCTCCATACGATGCCCCCACGCCACGGAAGTAATTTTGCTTTACACCTTACACATGATAGTCTATTCTGGGCTGTC
>JAVBJY010000231.1:0-7953 GCA_031546735.1 Eubacteriales bacterium | reverse complement strand
AGCTATTATATTTCGCCAGAGAAGAGTACCCTGTGCGTGGACGTGGCGCATAGAGAGCATGCCATCCTCCAACACAACCACAAAAAGAAGGTTGCCCTTTACGTGGGCATTCCGTTTTGCCCAACGAAATGTTTGTACTGTTCTTTTACTTCGTATTCGCTAGAACAGCACAAACATTTTGTTGGTTTATATTTGGATGCATTGGCGAAAGAATTAGAGGCAGTGGCGCAACATATAGAGGGGTATGAAATCGAATCCATCTATATTGGCGGCGGTACGCCTACTTCGCTAAACGAGGCGCAGTTAGAACGGCTGCTCATCGATGTGACCAGTCGGTTTCACGCCACCAAAGAATTTACAGTGGAGGCCGGGCGACCAGACACATTAAACCATGAGAAGCTGTCACTCCTAAAACAATATGGCGCCACTCGTATTTCCATCAATCCCCAAACGTTAAACGAGAAAACATTGCCGATTATTGGCAGAGATCATACGGTGCAACAATTTTTTGATACATTTGAAGCGGCGAGGGCAGTGGGGCATCAAAACATCAATGTGGACTTGATCTTGGGGCTTCCGGGTGAAACGAAACAGGACGTTGCCCATACCCTTGAACGGTTGCGCCCTCTTGCGCCAGAAAGCATCACCGTACATACACTGGCCATCAAGCGAGCGTCGCAGTTGAAGCAAGAGTTAGATCAGTTTTCTTTGCTTGGGGCGGCAGAAATGGAAGAGGCGATTGAACTGACAAAGCAGTACGCCGCCGCGTTGGGGTTGTATCCTTATTATATGTACAGGCAAAAAAATATGCTGGGCAATTTTGAAAACGTCGGCTATGCCAAAGAGGGTTTCGAAAGCGTGTATAACGTGCAAATCATGGAAGAAACCCAGACCATCTTTGCCGTCGGTGCCGGTGCGACTAGCAAGATTTTTTATGCAGACGAAAACAGGCTAGAGCGAATTTTTAATGTGAAAGATGTGCGTGGGTATATCGATCGCATTGATGAAATGATAGAGAGGAAAAAAGGTGAACTGCAATGGACTTAAAGGCACCCAGAGGAACAAAAGACATTTATGGAAAAGAAGTATACATGTGGCAAAAATTGGAGAACGTGTTAAGAGAGATATGTGAGAATTTTTGTATAGAGGAAATCAGAACGCCGATATTTGAGCACACGGAAGTGTTTCAGCGCAGTGTAGGCGAGACGACCGATATCGTGCAAAAAGAAATGTATACCTTTGCGGATAAAAAGGCAAGAAGCCTCACGTTAAAACCAGAAAATACAGCCGGAGTGGCACGGGCGTACTTAGAAAACAAACTATACGCAGACGTACAACCCAAAAAAATGTATTACATCGCCCCTTGCTTTCGGTATGAACGACCCCAAGCGGGTCGGATGCGCCAGTTTCATCAGTTTGGCATTGAGGTGTTTGGTTCGTTTGAGGCGAGTGCAGACGCAGAGGTTATTTCTCTTGCCTACGAACTGTTAAAGCGCTTAAACATTGGCAATGTCGAGCTTCACATCAACAGCCTCGGCGGCCCAGAATGTAGAAAAAAATACAATGATGTGTTAAAACAATACATCGGGAAGACATTAGACGGTCTTTGTCCCGACTGCAAAGAGCGGTTTACAAAAAATCCGCTACGGGTGCTCGATTGTAAGAATGACAGTTGCCAAGCGCTTTTGGCAGGGGCACCCGCCGTTCTCGATTGCCTTGACGCCGAGTGTACGGCGCATTTCGAAATGTTAAAAACAATTTTGAACGAGATGGACATTCCATATGTGGTAGACCCGAAAATTGTGCGTGGGCTTGATTATTACACAAGGACGGTTTTCGAATTTGTGACAACAGAAATCGGCGCACAAGGAACGGTTTGCGGCGGTGGGCGGTATGACGGCTTGCTGACAGAGTTTGGTGGAAACAAGACAGGCGCTGTCGGCTTCGGCATGGGGTTAGAACGCATCATGCTGTTGCTTGAAAAACAAAACACGGCAGAACAACGATACAAAAAGATTGATGTCTATGTGGGGTCTGTTGGGGACAATGGTTTAAAAAAATCCCAAGCGGTTGTTTATCAATTGCGCAAAAACGGTCTCAACGCAGAAGGCGATATACTATCGCGAAGCGTAAAGGCACAGTTAAAATATGCAGACAAGATTGGGGCAAACTTCTCGACCATCATTGGCGACAACGAAATCGAGAATGATTGCATCAAGCTGAAAAATATGTTTACCGGAACTGAATATCAAATCAAATTAACAGCGTTAATGGACACGAAGGAGATCAGTCAATGGGAGAATTAATGCAAGGCTTGAAGAGAACACATATGTGTACAGATGTGACAGTGGATATGATTGGCGAAACCGTAACACTTATGGGCTGGGTACAGCGCAGACGGGTGCTCAGTCATTTGACATTTGTCTTGTTGAGAGATAGAACAGGCATCATCCAAATTGCAGTAGACGAGAACACCGCATCACCAGAGATTGCGGAAAAGATAGCGGCGATTCGAGGCGAGTATGTCATTGCCGTCGTGGGAAAAGTGCAACAAAGAGAAGAGCAAAATATCAACCCAAACATGGAGACAGGAAGAATCGAGATCGCGGTTGAAGAATTGCGTATTCTATCCGAATCGGAGACACCGCCGTTCCAAGTAGAAGAAAGCGTCAACGTTAGCAACGAGATAAAGTTAAAATACAGATACATCGATTTGAGACGCCCAAATATCCAACGGAACATGATGTTGCGTCACAAAACGGCCAATGTAGCCAGACAATTTTTAAACGAAGAAGGCTTCTTGGACATTGAAACGCCAATGCTTACAAAAAGCACGCCAGAAGGTGCGAGAGACTATTTGGTGCCAAGCCGCGTGCATCCGGGCAATTTTTATGCATTGCCCCAGTCGCCCCAGTTGTTTCAGCAATTGCTTATGGTATCGGGCTTTGATAAATATTATCAAATCGTAAAATGCTTCCGTGACGAAGATTTACGTGCAGACAGACAACCCGAATTTACACAGCTCGACATGGAGTTATCGTTTGTCGATGTAGAAGATATATTAGACGTAAACGAGAGACTCATGACCAAAATCTTTAAAGACGTAATGGGCATTGACCTTCAAACACCGTTTGACAGAATGACCTACAAAGAAGCGATGGAGCGATTTGGTGTCGACAAACCAGACGTGCGGTTTGGCATGGAGCTTGTCAACATCACTGAATTGGTAAAGGACACAGAGTTTAAAGTATTTAGAGAGGCAATCGACAATGGCGGCAGTGTGCGGGGCATCAACGCGAAAGATTGCGGCGGTTTCCCACGCAAGCAGATTGATGCGTTGGTTGAATTTTCGAAAACCTATGGTGCAAAAGGTCTCGCATGGATTGCGGTCTCGGAGGACGGGTTGAAAACGACCATCTCTAAATTTTTTACAGACGAACAGTTGCAAGAAATCGTGCAAGCCTTTGATGGCAAGCCGGGGGACTTGATTTTACTTTGCGCAGATAAAGACGCCATCGTGATGGATGCCCTTGGCAACTTGCGTGTCGAAATATCGAAAAAATTAAACCTTACAAAAAATGACGATTACAAGTTTTTATGGATAACAGAATTTCCACTGCTCGAATATGATGAGGAAGGGCAACGTTACGCCGCCAAGCATCATCCGTTTACATCGCCGATGGATGAAGATTTGGAAATGCTTACGACAAACCCCGGTGCCGTTCGTGCAAAAGCATACGACATGATTTTAAACGGTGTCGAAATCGGTGGCGGTAGCATTCGTATCTACAGACAAGACATACAAGAGAAAATGTTTGAGGCGCTCGGCTTCACAAAAGAGGCGGCTTACGAACAATTTGGATTTTTGCTAGAAGCGTTTAAATACGGTGTGCCGCCTCACGGTGGATTGGCATACGGTCTTGACAGGCTTGTTATGCTTTTGACTGGTGAGGAAAGCATACGAGACGTCATCGCGTTTCCAAAAGTAAAAGACGCCTCTTGCCCGATGACAGAGGCACCAAACGTGGTGGACGAAAAGCAGTTGGCGGAACTAGGCATACAATTGGCACTTGACAACCCGGGAGAGATTTAAGTTGACATACAAAGAAGCACTAGAATATTTGGTGGCAAGCTACACATTGGGTTCTAAAAAAGGCCATGACAATTTGAAGCGGCTGTTGGATCAATTCGGCACACCGCAAGAAAAGTTAAAGATTATTCATGTCGCAGGCACAAATGGCAAAGGCTCTACATGCGCCTTTGTCAGTTCGGTGCTACGAGAAGCAGGCTTTTCTGTGGGTGTGTTCACGTCGCCTCATTTGGAAACATACAACGAACGATTTTCCGTCGACGGTGCATTGATAACAGACGAGGAATTGGCCTATTGGGTCGGTCGCGTGAAGCAGTGTACAGAGGAAGTTTTTAGTGCAGACGATTATTTTTCGTTTTTCGAAATCTTAACCGTTGTCGCTTTTAATTACTTCTTAGATAAACAGGTGGATTATGTCGTGCTTGAAACCGGGCTAGGGGGTAGACTAGACGCGACAAATGTCATCCAAAAACCTGTTCTAACCGTGATCACGCGCATCGGCTTTGATCATATGGAATATTTAGGCAATACAATCGGCGACATTACCGCCGAAAAAAGCGAAATTATAAAGAATAATTGTCCAGCGGTATTGTATTTTCAATCAGAAGAAGTGTATAATCATGTAAAGAAGGTTAGTGATAGCCGAAACGCCCGTTTGTATTACTACGCCGAAGGCTTTCAGGCGCAGGTCATACAAGAGAGCCTTGAACAAATGCAATTTACACTTCGTACTGAATTTTTTTCTTATGATAAGGTTACAATAAACATGGTTGGAAAATACCAACTCTACAATGCCGCAAACGCACTGTTGGTCATCCACGCCTTGCAAGACTTGGGTGTTTTGATTACCCACGAACATATTCAAAGCGGTTTATGCAATGCGTTTATTCCAGGCAGAATGGAGATCATACGAAGGCAACCGACGGTTTTACTAGATGGTGCCCATAACATAGACGGCGCGACAGAGATGAAAGCGTTTTTGCTAGACTATAAAAACAAGACGAATGCGCAGATTATTGTGGTGTTGGGCATGCTTCGGGATAAGGCGCATAGAGAAATGGCAAAAGAAATTTGTGCCTATGCCACACGCATCATCGTGACAACACCTGATAACAAGCGCGCACTTTCATCCCATGCGCTGTATAATGAAATCGACATGCCAGGCCGAAAAATCGTGGAGGAACCCGATTACAAACAGGCATACCGCATGGCAATTGAAGGGGCAGGGCAAGAAGATTTGGTTGTATGTACAGGTTCGCTGTACTTAGTAGGGGACATAAGAAATTATGAGAAAGGGTGTGGCGATGAGAGATGATAGATTTTAAAGTAGAACTCAAACGATATGAAAAGGCACTGGAGATTGACGACATTGAAGAGTCTGTAAAAAAAGACGAGGAAACAGATTTTATGGAAATATTGCAGCACATATCTAGTCAAATACAAACTACAAGCAAAGGGTAAGGAGAAGAGCATATGAATTGTCCTAATTGTAGTCACGAAATCGAGCGCGGGTTCTTATGTATGGCTTGTGGGGCAGATACGGTTTTGTTAAAAAAAGCCGCCAACAACTCCATTCGGTTTTACAATGACGCCCTCGATAAAGCAAATGCGTCTGATTTATCCGGCGCGATTGTTTCGTTAAACAAAAGCATTGCATACAACAAAAACAATATAGAAGCAAGAAATTTATTGGGTCTCGTTTATTATGAAGTAGGGCAAATCGGCTTGGCGCTTAGGCACTGGGTCATCAGTGGTGGCTTGCAAAAAGAAAACAACGTAGCAAAGGAATACATAGACCACTCGCAGAAAAACCAGCGCGTCTTCGAACGCCTGAATGATTCTTTGAAAATGTATAATCATGCACTGACGTATTTACAGCAAAACAGCGATGACATGGCCGTTATACAGCTGAAGAAAGCCGTCGAAATCAATAGTAAGTTTGTGGAGGCACACAACCTACTGGCGCTTTGTTATATGATGCAGAAAAGCAATGACAAGGCATTGTCGATATCTTATAAAGTGTTGGAAATGGACGTCAACAACGAGCACGCCGAAAGGTATGTAAAAGAATTAAACCCGTCGAAATCAAAAGTGGATACGAAACATGCCGCAAAGCAAACGGCGGTACAACCGCCATCGGCATTGCCAAGGGCTTACGCGCCTCAAAGCCGCCAAAGCGCCAGAAGGCGTTCGGCTGGCGGCATCGGTGTCTACGAAATTGTAAGTTTTGTAGCGGGCGGCATCGTGGTGGCGGCACTCATGTACATCTTGTTTATCCCATCGCAGATTGACGCAAGAGAACAAAAAATTACAAGCCTTGAAAATAGCCTGACAAAGTTAAAGCAAAATTATGAAGAGCAAAAGGCAAAAGACGACGAAACAATTTTAAAGCTTGAAACAGACAACAAAAGCTTGCAGGGGCAAAATACAGACTTGCAGTCACAAACAGAAGTAAACGGCAAGGTGCAAAAAATCAATACGGCCGCCAATCTGTATGCCCAAGGCAACGCAGAAGAAGCCGCGACAGCCCTTCTCGGCATGGATGTCGCAAATGTGCCAGTTGAAGCCGCCAACAACTACAAGTCATTGATCGAAAAGGCGTTTCCAAAAGCGGCTCAATCGCTTTATACAAAAGGAAAGGCGAAATACGACAAGAAATCATTTGACGAGGCAAAACCACTTCTTGAAAACGCATTGCAGTTTGCAGAATCGGTGCCGGTCACCAAGTACAATGCCATGTTTTATCTAGGGCTTATTTGCGTCAGTGAAGAAAACCGAACGAAGGCTACAGAGTATTTTGAACAGGTTCAAGCAAGCCATCCGAGCGCATCGATGAAGAGTCGTGCAAAAGAACAATTGCGGAAGCTTAATCAAAGTTAATTTATAAAAGGGGTTTTTGGTATGAAAAGTGAGTTGTTTGAAAATACAAGGATGTTGGCGTACTTATTATGGGAACAAACGAAATCTGAAAATGCACTCGGTCTTTGGTATTGCGCCGAAGATTTAGCAAATTTTTTTGACATGAATGGCATTACAAACTTTACAAACTTGAATGCGTTGTTAGAAAAAGAAAGATTTGACCCAGCATATATAAACTTTGTACGAAACATTGCTTATCGATTGTATTTATACACAGGAAATGCAAACCAAAAGCGCAACTGGTTTTTGGCAGAAAATATTTTAAACAACCAAGAGTGCTGTCTTTACATCATATCCGCGGCCTCCATTTATAATAACATTCAAGACGAAAAAGACATTGTGAAATCCATTCGCTCTGAGCTCGTGCGGAACTACTACAAAAATTTAAACGAGTTGGATTGATGTATTTGAGAATATTCACTTTTTTCCATACAAAACAATATTTCTTGCGTATATGGTGGTATAAGTACAATATACAGTGTACAGTATGCATAAAATTATAGGAGGTTTTTATTATGGAGAAAACGAACTTGGGTCTTTCTGAAAACGTAGAAGGGGCATTGTCTTATTTATTTGGCCCCGTTTCAGGATTGATTCTTTTGATCATCGAACGGGAAAATAAATTCATCAGCTTTCATGCCTTACAATCGATTATCGTCTTTGGCGCATTGTCGATTATTGGTGGGATTTTGGCATGGATTCCGCTTATCAACATATTGCTAGGCGGTATATTCAGCCTGTTTACATTCCTTGCGGCGATTGTTTTGATGTATATGGCGTTTAAAGGGCAGACATTTCGGGTACCCTTTGTGGGCGACATTGTTTGGAGACAAATTAATAAATAAGCGCTACTACGCAAAAGAGGCATGCATCGATTAATCGATGCATGCCTCTTTTGGGTTGTCTATACCAATTTTAAAACGGCGACGCCAAGTGGTGGTACA
>JAVBJY010000107.1:0-11800 GCA_031546735.1 Eubacteriales bacterium | reverse complement strand
ATATAACTCACGGTGTTACCGACACAGAATTTGCACCAAATGCGCCAACGACTCGTGCACAGTCTATTGTTCTTCTAATGAATGCGTTTGACATTCCGTTAGACGAGACACAGACGAGCCAGTTTAGCGACGTAAGCCCAGACGCATATTATGCACCATATGTTGCAACTGCAAAACGTCTTGGCATCACAAGCGGCGTTGATGGAAACAATTTCGGGGCTGATCAAGAATTAACCCGTGAACAATTGTTTACCCTCATCTACAACACAATGAACAAAGCCGGAAAAACGATTACACCAGCCGCAAACGTAACCTTAAATGACTTTGCAGATAAAAACAGCGTCTCGCCATGGGCGGTTGATGCGACAAATGCAATGCTTCAAGGCGGCATCGTATCTGGTATGGGCGACAATCGCATGATGCCAAAAGCAAAAACAAATCGTGCGCAAACTGCACAGATTCTTTACATGCTTTTGAAGTAATCTAGTTTTAACCCAAGAACAGCCCACATCTTTTGATAGATGTGGGCTGTTTCTTATTTTTATGATGACTTCATCTCACGTTTGGTATATACTGGTAATACTGAAAAGCAAAAAAACAATATAGGAGGATTTTATGATGGATCACAAAATGATAACGACCACATTTGATTTACCAGGCTACAGAGTTGTTGAAAATTTAGGCTTGGTACGGGGAATCACTGTCCGTTCACGTAATATTATCAGTAATATCGGGGCAAGTTTCCGTTCACTGGCAGGCGGGAAAATTGGTGCTTATGTAAAACTTTGCGAAGAAGCCCGTGAAGAAGCCTTTACCGATTTAATAGACCATTCAGAAAAACTAGGGGCGCATGCAATCATTGGTGTCCGCTACGATGCAAATGAAGTCATGGATGGCATAACCGAAGTATTGGCTTATGGTACAGCCGTGCGAGTTGAAAAAATTTAGGCATAACTGGAAGTTGGATTTAGGAGGTGCTTTTATGACAGAGAGTTCTGCAATGCTTGAAATCAGAAAAATTAGAGATGAGAATTCACGAATACACCTTTCACAATCCAATGAAGAACGTTCAAGAGAATTTTCTGATTCTGTTGAATGGTTTAAGAATGAAATAAAAAAGAGAAGACAATCTAAAGAGGCTTCCCAAAGCAAAGTTGCAATATCATAAATAACCATAAAGGCAATCGCTAAAAAATGGCGATTGCCTTTATTATCGTATTTCTTTACGCATACCGCTCCTCTGGCTATTGCCTATCCCTTCGCGCTCTACCTGCGCTAGTATTGACTTCTTGAATTCTTTCGAATAAGTTTTCATTTGTACGGATTTTTTATCTTGATTATCATCAAAAACACTGCATCCGGTCAATTCTCCTCTCTTTGCCACATACACTAAAAAAAAGGAGGTTGGTGTTGTGGCAAAGACAAAACAGTTGACAGTAACGGGATACATACAACGAGACGGCAAGACGCTGAAGCGTGAGGACTTGTCAGAGGACGGGCAGAAGCGCCTTGCCAATGCCTTAAACCACGCGGGTCTGCAAGCCGCCGGATACGCCCCCTCACAGAAGGTGATTCGATGACAGACGCGCAGCCAAGGGCGGCACTCTACATTCGGGTATCTACAGACGACCAGACAGAGTTCTCCCCCGCCGCACAGAAGAAAGCGCTGATAGACTACGCAAATAAAAACAACATGGACATCCACCCCTCACACATATTTGTCGATGAAGGATTCTCGGGGCGTACTGCCGATAAGCGTCCAAGCTTCATGCGCATGATCGGCATGGCGAAAGCGAAGCCAAAGCCGTTTGATGTCATCCTCGTGCATCGGTTTGACCGATTTGCGCGCAACCGTGAGGATAGCATCGTGTATAAGTCTATGCTAAAGAAGCAATACCAAATCCGTGTCATTAGCATAACCGAATCCCTTGATGAAGACGATAAGATGTCCGGTCTCATTGAAGCCATTTTAGAAGCGATGGCAGAATACTATAGCATAAACCTGTCTGAAGAAGTGAAAAAAGGGATGACCGAAAAGGCACTTCGCGGCGGCTTTCAAACGTCGCCAGCCTTCGGCTACAAGATGGGCGCAGACAAAGTGCTTAGAATTGTAGAAGAAGAAGCAGACCATGTGCGCTATATATTCACGCAGTTTGTCGAATTTGACCGCGGCACGTCGCAAATTGCGCGGCAACTGACAAACCAAGGCGTCAAAAGCAAACGTGGCAACCCACTCGATGAGAGAAGCGTAAACTATATTCTAAAAAATCCTCTTTACATCGGCATGGTTCGATGGACGCCGACAGGTAAGGTGAAGAGAGGCACAAGCCACCCCGATACAATCGTAGCGCACGGTCAACATATGCCCATCGTATCCGAAGCGCTGTTCCAAAAAGCGGCAGAAAAGCTTGCCGCCAACGAAAAAGCGCCACAACCAAACCGTCGCCCCCTCGGCGAATGCAAACACTGGCTGTCTGGTCTAGTCAAATGTTCCAACTGCGGCTCTTCCCTCACCATATCAAAAGCCAAAAACTGCCCTTCCTTCCAGTGCCGCGGGTATAGTGGTGCCATATGCAACGTCTCCCACAGCATCTCCATCCGCAAACTTGAAACCGCCATCGTCGAAGAACTCAAGCAGGCACTCGCCCGCTGTGACACGTCTAATTTTTATGTACAGCCGACCAATCCCACCGCACCCCATGATGAAATCCATGCCCTACAAAAACAGAGAGACAAAATAGACCGTCGCCTACAGCGCGCAAATGAAGCGTACTTGGCCGGGGTTTACCCCTTAGACGAATATAAAAAAATCAGAACCTCATTAGCGCAAGCAGAGCAAGCGCTTTCCGCATCAATCCAAATACAGACGGCTATGCCACCCACGCCGACACAGCCGATTACAAGCACAGGCAAAATCCAAACCATACTTGACATTATTGTCGCCGAGGTTGACATCTCTGTCAAGCAAAAGGCCATCCGCGGCATCATCCAGACCATCGTCTTCGACCGCCCAAACGCCCGCGTTGACATTTACTACGCCGCTTCTGGTCTAGAACCAGACACGGTCGTGACGCCGTAGAAAATCAGCCCCTGCCCTACAAGCGGCGGACCGGATGGTGAACTCGGTGCCGCGCTCCGTTACCTGAGCCAACGGTTTACGATGGTGACACCCCAAGCGAAAGCGGTATTAAACGATATAGGTATTTGGTATTCGAAATGGACTTTGGTTTGCGTCCCCTCTTATGTACACATCACACTCATTTTTCCCGTTGACAACAACCTTTTCGAGCACCTGGCGACATACTTCTTCACTAAAGCATTCCGCATAAATGATCTGCTTTATATCCCGTTTCACCCTATCCATCGTTGCTTCTGGTTCTGAAAAGATTTTCTCTTGCTTCGCCAAATCCCCCGCCTTCGACTGTAGAAAATCAATTTGTTTATCATATTTCTCCGTCATATTTTTTAAATCATCCTTTGACAACATCCCGTCAAAATATAAATCAACCGCCTTATGCTTCTTAGATTGTAGCTGTATAATTTCTGCTGAAGAGCGTTTTGGATTTTCTGCCCTCTGTGTTGTCTCATGCCTCACGCGTCGTACGGTTTGCTCAACCTCTTCCCTTATTTTCTCTTTATCCAAAACAACGTCTCTCAAAATATCCAAAATCAATTGTTGCATCCGCACGTCCGTGATCTCTTTTGCACCACAGCCGACAAAATCGCCTTGTCCATTTTCGTGTGGCAAACCGTATCTTGTCTTGGTGTAGCATTGCCACGTTTTGCGAACCGTTCCGTCTTTTCTTTTTCTTGTTCTGCTAACAAAATTCCCATTACAAAGCCCACATTTTACTTTCCCTGAAAACACATACCGATTTGAATATTTTCCGTTATCTGTCACACACAAACGTCTTTTTTCCATTTCCCTTTGTGCCGCCTCAAACATCTCTTTCGGTATGATGGGCGCATGGTGATTTTTAATGATGACAAAGTCTTCTTCCCCTTTGTTGTATTTTTTCTCGTGGGTCAGGTAATTCGTCGTAAAGGTCTTCCTCTGAATCAAGTCACCACAGTATTTTTCATTTTTGAGTATTTTAAAAATAGCGGCATTCGACCATTGCTTGCCCCCGTTTTTTGTCCGTATCCCTCTATCCTCTAGTGCCTTTGCAATCCCATGGGTACCCATGCCCTCTTGTATGTACATTTTAAAAATGTCTCTTACGATAGACGCTTCCATTTCATTTGTTGTTAAGGCGCCCTTCTTTAATTCATATCCGAACACACTTCTGCCGAAAACGACGCCTTTCTCCATCTGCCGCCTTTGCCCCCACTTCACACGTTCAGACGTCTTTCTGCTTTCTTCCTGTGCAATGCTTGACATAATCGTCAATCTTAATTCGCTATCCGCATCCAGCGTATTGATGTTGTCATGTAAGAAGATAACCCCAATCCCTAAATCCTTTAATTTTCTCGTGTAGTAGATGCTATCCAGTGTATTTCTTGCAAAACGACTGATTTCTTTTGTCAGTATCAAATCAAACAACTTTCGTTCTGCATCACCGATCATTTTTTTAAATGCTTCGCGCTTGTTTGTGTTCGTTCCGCTGATTCCCTCGTCAACATAGATTTCAATGGGTTGCCACTGGTCATTGTCATCGATGTATTTTCTAAAAAATGATACTTGGCTTTCCAATGAATTGATCTGGTCGTCTTTATCGGTTGATACGCGACAATATGCCACCACTCTTACTCTTTTCAATTTTAACGTTCCTTTCTGTTGCCAGACTCTCGTGCTACGTAACTATTTTCTTTACACTGCCTAAATATTTTGATGCATCGATTCATTTGCTCTTCTGTGAGGAGACCATCTTTACATAATTGTTTTGCGATTCCTATTTTTATGTTTAGGATTATTTCATTTTCCATCATAACATCACCCGTACATGTTTATTTTAAATACGGGTTGTCTTATGCCTGTATCCACCGTTCGCGCGCTAAAGTTCATTATTTACAGATTGATATATCTTTCTAAATCGGATATACTGTTTTAAAAAGACTTCACTATGAGGAGAGTCGACATGTCTACATTTAACAATGCCAATTTTACAAATCCGAACCAACCGCGTGGCGATGTTTCGCCCTCTACGCCTATAGACCCTTTCTCCATTATAGACGCAAAAGCCGTTGTCACACTAGCACCCGATTTGCTTCGTGCATACGTCATGATTACGCCACCTCAAAATGGTGGCAGCCCTTTAACGGTAGAAGCACTAAAGAAGGAGTTGGAATGGGCGGGCATAAAATGCGGTATCAACGTGCATGCCTTGGAGAAGGTCATTGCCTTTCCAAGATACAATAAAAATGAAGTTGTCGCCGAAGCATTGCTCCCCATTAAAGGCGATGATGCTCGATTTGAGTACAAATTTCCGCCGACCACTCACAAAGCGCCCAAGATTCTGCCAGATGGCTCTGTCGATTATAAAAATTTAGGCCTCCTTCAAAACGTCCGAAAGGATGATGTGTTGTGCATCCGAATTCCGGCTACAGAAGGCATCCCCGGTGTAAATGTGAAAGGCGAATCGATCCCTTGTCTTCCCGGAAAAGACAAAAAAATGCCCGTGGGCAAAAATACACTTGTGTCGCCAGATGGCAATCACATCTTGGCCGCGATGGATGGGCAAGTCGATCTTGTAAACAATCGCATCCAAATCATGAATATCGTCGAAATTAGCGGCGATGTAGATTACAGTGTAGGCAATATCGATTTCGTGGGCAACGTCATTGTGCACGGCTATGTCCGCCAAGGGTTTGAAGTCAAAGCCGAGGGCAATGTGATCATAGATGGTTGCGTAGAAGGCGGCAGTGTCATTGCTGGTGGCAATGTCTTTATCCACCAAGGCATTAATGCCATGAGAACCGGCCGAGTAGACTGTGGCGGTGATTTGCGTTGCAAATATATTCAAAACGGCATCGTAACAGTGGACACAAATCTCGAGACAGAAATGATCCTTTCGTCCATCGTAAAATGTGGCGGTACCGCTAAAATCTTTGGTGGCAACTCGGCCATTATCGCCAGTAGAGTGATGGCCAGACATTCGATCGACTGTGTGGACGTCGGTGCACCCAGTGCCGCCATGCCCTCTGTGCTTGAAGTTGGCTCAGACCCCCATATCATGGAGCGCAACACCAACATACCGAAAGAACAAGATGAAATACGAAAAAAACTCGTAGACGCAGAAAAAATCATCCGCCTCTTTCAAGAACTTGAAAAACGCGGACGACTAGACGAAGATAAAACAAAAAAATTAGCAGAACTATTAGAGCTTCAGAAGAGCCAACAACAAAAATTGACAAGTCTTTTTATGGAAAAAGTAGAAATCGACCAGCGCATGGTGTCCGCGGGCTATGGCAACATTAACATTAGAGGCACAGCCTACGCAAAAACATCCATTATAATCGGCACAGAAAAGAAATTCTTGCAGACAAACTATTCGTACACGATGTTCACAAGATCCGCCGACGGCATTGTGACAAGTTCAGCACATAGTTAAACGTGCTGAAAAGAAAAAGAGGTGATAGATTTGTATCCATTGCTGCTGACGCCCCTCTACAAAGAGAGAGTATGGGGCGGAAATAAATTAAAAGAAAATCTAAATCGAGATATTCCATGCAATAGAACCGGCGAGAGTTGGGATATTTCTTGCCGTGAAGACGAAATGGGTGTTGTCGAAAACGGCTACCACAAAGGCAAATCCTTTGCAGATGTGCTAAATACCGACCGAAAAAAATATATAGGCGAAATGATAGCTGAAGCCGAAGCATTCCCGTTGCTTATTAAAATTATCGACGCCCAAGACAATCTCTCCATCCAAGTTCATCCTGACGACGCCTACGCACGCCTGCACGAAGCAGACGCCTCCGGAAAAAACGAAATGTGGTACATCTTAGATGCGCCAACGGACGCCTACTTATGGGTTGGTGTCAAAAAGGAAACAAACCGCGAGATGTTTCGACGCGCCCTCTTGGGCGGCACGCTCCTAGACTGCATAGAGAAGCTTGCCATCAAGAAAGGTGATGTCATCCACATTCCAGCCGGGCTTCTTCACGCCATCACAAAAGACGTCATGGTTTTAGAGGTTCAACAAAACGCAGACGTTACATACAGAATTTACGATTATGACCGACTGGGGCTTGACAATTTGCCACGCGCCCTTCATGTAGAACAATCATTAGACGTACTAGACTTCGACAGCCGCCTCCCAAAAAAGACGACCAAGGGCTTGCAAGTAAAAGAAGCGCAACATGTAACAACCTATTATATTGCCGATCCGTACTTCGGCATCATAGCGTATGACATTGAAGAAACACTTCCTCTACAGACAGATGGTCAAAAATTTATGGTTCTGACCGCCGTCGAAGGCGATTTTACGATACAGGGGGCTCATTTTGAAGATGTCACCCTTGCATTTGGGCGCAGTGCCTTTATACCCGCCGCCTTGGGCCAATTTTGCCTAACGGGGCGCGGAAAGATTATAAAAAGTTTCGTTCCTAACATTGCGGATGATTTTATAACGCCGCTTTTACAAAGTGGGTTTACACAGCAAGAGATACGCCAAAATTTGAGTTTTTGAGAGGTGGTATTCCACGTGACGGATAAAAACAGAACGGCAGTAAAAGATTTTTTACGCACATACAGAATGGACTACAAAGACATCGATTTTATACAAAATTGCAACGAATTTGCAGCTGAGATGAAACGTGGGCTTGCCTCTTCCGAAAGTAGCCTCTCTATGATCCCGACTTACATTATGGATACGCAAACCACAGTAAAAGGCGAATCGATCATTGCACTCGACGCCGGTGGCACCAATCTTCGGGTATCTGTCGTTGATTTTGATTCAGAAGGGCATGCCTCCATCAGCTATTTTCAAAAATACCAGATGCCGGGTACCCAAGGTGAGATAAGCAAGACCGACTTCTTTGACACAATCGCGGGCTATCTCGCCCCTGCCCTTTCCTATAGCGACAAAATTGGATTTTGCTTTTCCTATCCAACTGAAATGTCCCCGGACAAAGACGGAACGCTCATTAAATTCACAAAAGAGGTAAAAGCAAGTGGTGTGGCAGGCGTAAAGATATGTGAAGCATTGAAGCAAGCATTAAAGGCGCGTGGGCTCGACGCCGATAAAAAGATGGTTTTGCTCAACGATGGTGTCGCCACCCTTTTGGGCGGAAAAGCCATCCATCCCGACAAAGTCTATAGCGGAAATATCGGGTTTATCCTAGGCACCGGAACCAACACAGCCTACGCAGAAAACATGGAAGCCATCTTGAAAATCCCACAGCACCCAAGCCGAACAGGTCAAATGATCATCAATCTCGAGTCTGGTGGATATGGAAACATACGCGGTGGCATTTTAGACGAATCCTTCGATTCACAAACAGCCGACCCGGGTAAGCAAAAATTCGAAAAAATGATATCGGGCGCTTACCAAGGCAAGCTTCTTCACCTCGTCATCAAGCAGGCTGTCGCAGACCATCTGTTTTCAGATGGTGTTGACATGACCTTAATGACTGACCTAACAACGAAAGACGTCAATCAATACATCCTTAACCCGAACGCCAAAAATATTTTGTCCTCGGTATTTACAGACGAAGACGACCGAATTAAACTATACTTTTTGATTGATTCTATTATCCAGCGTGCGGCCAAACTGGTGGCCGTAAATCTTGCCGCTGTTATGTTGCATCGTGGCATCGGCACCAACCCGCTGGCACCTGTGTGCATCAGCGTAGAAGGCACTACATTTTATGCCTCCAAGGTCTTCCGTCTAAAACTGTATTATTACATCAAAAAATATTTAACCGATGAGCTTGGATTGTTTTTAGACATTGTCATGGCGGACAATCTGACCGTGATCGGCACTGCAATTGCGGGCGCGATTTAGACGTTTGTATTGTTTGCGACCATTTTGATAACATGACAGGGACTGAAGAACTGGCCCATCTCGAAATGATTGGCTCAATCGTACAACAGCTCACCAAAGATGCCACGCCCGAAGACATGCGAAAAGCCGGCCTCGACGCAAGCTATGTAGACCATGGGCTTGGCATCTATCCCCAATCTGCTGCCGGTGTTCCATTTACCGCCGCGGCGCTGCAGTCTAAGGGCGACCCTATTGCAGACTTGTATGAGGATATGGCAGCAGATGGTGCTACTGTGATGGAACAACAATTTTTTATTTTAAAGGACGTTCAAGCGTGAACGTCTTATTTTTTTGTCTCTAAGTAGAAACGGAGACGGTAAACATTTTGTCAAGAATGTGGGACTTAGTGCATATAATAATAGGGAAATCCGTAAGTCGAAAAAACACCCACAAGTTTAACACTCTAGCCAGTAAAGTTAATAATTTCGATTCAAACATCAAGGGGGATTATCTATGCAAATAACTGTACGTTGTGAGAACACATTTAAAAGTAGTACTAATGAGAGTCGGATGGCTGAATTTACTGATAAATGGGTCAAGTTCATAAATCAGTCCATTAAAAAGAATACTATCGTGTCTGTCAAGTGAAGCGAAGCCATTCCTGCCAATACCCCTTGGTATGTAGGAATGGCTTATTTTATATAACCTAGGCGAGAGGAGAGATACGGTGAAAGTTGCTATATACTGCCGTTTATCGGAAGAAGATAGAAATAAACAGTCTGAAACAGACGATAGTGAAAGCATACAAAACCAAAAATCAATGCTCATACAGTATGCTACCGAACACGGGTGGGATATATGGGGGATTTACAGTGATGATGACTATGCAGGAGCAGACAGAAACAGACCAGAGTTTAACAGGTTACTTGGTGACGCTGAAAAGCATAAGTTTGATATTGTATTATGCAAGACGCAATCACGATTCACAAGAGAACTTGAAATTGTTGAGAAATACATTCATGGTTTATTCCCTTTATGGAATGTACGATTTGTTAGTATAGTAGATAACGCTGATACGGAGATAAAAGGCAACAAAAAGGCAAGGCAGATAAACGGACTTATCAACGAATGGTATCTTGAAGATATGTCTGACAATATAAAGAGTGTATTAACCAACAGACGGCAACAAGGCTTTCATATTGGCTCATTTGCATTATATGGATATCTAAAAGACCCCGACAAAAAGGGACATTTGATTATTGATGAAGACGCAGCCGAAGTAGTGAGAGAGATTTTTATGCTATATTCACAAGGGTATGGCAAAACTGCTATTGCTCGTTTTCTAAATGACAAGGGAATACCTAACCCAACGGCATACAAGCGACTGAAAGGACACCCACATAGAGATTCCGACATTCATTCAGGTACGCTTTGGAGATATTATGCCATTGCAGATATGCTGATTAATGAAATGTACATAGGAAATATGATACAGGGCAAATATGGAAGTGTATCGTACAAGTCGAAGAAAAATAAACCAGTGTCAAAAGATAAATGGATTCGTGTCGAAAGTACACACGACCCCATTATAGACTTAGAGCTATGGAATGAAGTGCAGAGCAAGGTTAATGCCAACTTTAAGCCTTTTACTACGGGCAAAGTAGGATTGTTTGCACGAAAAGTAATGTGCATGAATTGTGGCTATACAATGCGGTCATGTAAAAATCATGGGTACTTCTATTTAAAGTGTGGCACTAAACATACAGCAAAAGACGCTTGCATTGGTTCTTTTATATCTGTTAAGTTGCTATCTGAAACAGTTATAAGCCAATTAAATAAATTGATAGCAGAGTATTTAAACAAAGACGACTTGGAGCAAAAAATAAGCTTTGAAAGTAATCTTGCTTCAAAGAAAGACAAGCTGATAAAAGCCATTAACGCCTACGAAAAGAAAGTTGATGCGTTCTCAAAAGGGATTAAGTCATTATATTTCGATAAGGTAAAGGGAATCATATCTGATGATGATTTTTTAGAGTTCTCAAAGGACTTTCAAGCAGATAAGAATAAATTTGAAAAGCTGATTGATGAAGCTAGACAGCAGATAGGAAACCTTGACAAGCAAATGCAGACCATAGAGGATAGGCAACAGTTTACCCTACAGTATATGAATGTTTCAGAACTGAACAGAGATATTATTGAGAAGCTAATTGAATGTATATACATAGGGCGCAAAGACAAAGTTTCAAAAGAAATACCAATTGAAATCAATTGGAGTTTTTAAGAATTGTTATTGCAACCCATATAAATTCAAAGTTTTTATTCTGTACGGAAAAAACTTTACATTTATATGGGTTTGTGTAATAATTCAATCAAAATATATTTACCACTTGAACAAGAGGTGCTTGCATGATACCAAGAAAAGAATACTTAGAAAAGTTAATAGCAAGTCGTGAAAAACAGATTATCAAAGTTGTAACAGGAGTAAGACGTTGCGGAAAGTCTTCGTTGTTTTCGCTGTACACAGCCTACTTGAAGCAGATGGGTGTGGCAGACGAGCAAATTATTTCAATCAACCTTGAAGATGTTGACTATGAAGATTTACTAGAATACAAATCACTTTACAACTATGTTAAGTCACGATTGTGTAAAGATAAGTATACCTATGTTTTTATTGATGAGGTTCAAAACTGCAAAGACTTTGAAAAAGCAGTAGACAGTCTGTTCATCAAGCCGAATGTAGATATATACGTGACTGGCTCTAATGCCTATATGCTTTCGGGTGAGTTGGCAACATTATTGTCTGGTCGTTATATAAAAATTGATATGTTGCCTTTTTCTTTTGCTGAATATTGCCAATCAGAAACCAATTCAAA
>JAVBJY010000225.1:0-12944 GCA_031546735.1 Eubacteriales bacterium | reverse complement strand
GGTTGGGTGGTAGCTTGTTGGCTTGGTTCGGTGGTCGTTTGTTGTCTTTGTTAGGTGGTGGCTTGTGGTCTTGGTTAGGTGGTCGTTTGTTGGCTTGGTTCGGTGGTGGCTTGTGGTCTTGGTTCGGTGGTCGCTTGTTGTCTTGGTTCGGTGGTGGTTTGCTGTCTTGGTTCGGTGGTCGTCTGTGGTCTTGGTTCGGCGGTCGTTTGTTGTCTTGGTTCGGTGGTGGCTTGTTGTCTTGGTTCGGTGGTGGCTTGTTGTCTTGGTTCGGTGGTCGTTTGTTGTCTTGGTTCGGTAGTGGCTTGTTGTCTTGGTTCAGTGGTTGTTTGTTGTCGTGGTTCGTTGGTTGTTTGTTGTCTTGGTTCGGTGGTGGCTTGTAGTCTTGGTTCGGTGGTCGTTTGTGGTCTTGGTTCGGTGGTGGCTTGTAGTCTTGGTTCGGTGATTGCTTGCTGTCTTGGTTCGGTGGTCGTTTGTGGTCTTGGTTCAGTGGTCACTTGTGGTCTTGGTTCAGTGGTCGTTTGTGGTCTTGGTTCGGTGGTCGCTTGTGCTCTTGGTTCAGTGGTCACTTGTTGTCTTGGTTCATTGGTCGTTTGTTGTGTTGGTTCATTGGTCGTTTGTTGCTTTGGTTCTATGGTTTGTTGTTTTGTATCGGTAGTCGTTCCGTTTGCCGTACGATTCATCGTTGGCGTCGTCGCTGCGATTTCCTCTGCATGATCGGTCACAGGTTCTGCTACAGGTTTTGATACAGGTTCTGCTACGGGTTCTGACGCAGATTCCCCATCAGCAACGGGGTCTGCTGTGGGCGCTGGGCGTGGCGCAGCCTCATTCACGCGGTTTAATATATTTCGAATATTTTCCTTAGGCACGACGATGTCCTTCAAAAGACCAAAATCATCATCCACAGTGAAGTCCATGTCTTGACCTTTTTTTGTGCGCTCGAAGGTTTTGGACGCCTCCAAGAGATTGCCCAACGTCAAGTCCACATCGCTTTTGAGTGTCACGCCGACAGATGCACTGCCGTGCTTTTGAATGGTGGACAGCATCCGATAAATCGCCACAATGGCTTCTCTATCTTCTGGTGCCACGGCAGACTTGTTGTCCATGTCTAAAATATAACCTGACAACTTATCCCGCGACGTCTGCCCGAGCTCATTCTCAAATTGCTTGGTATATTCTAACACATCATCTACGTGCATGTCGACAGGGTTTAACCCCTCTTTGATCATCTTTGCGGCAACGATCGGATGCAACCTGTCAAAAACCTCAGAGATTTTAAAATCAACAATTTTTGCATCCAGTACGTTTTCTGGGGTGACATCAATTTCGTTCCTCGACAATATTTTGGCGGCTTTGATGTTCGCCTCTGTTGGCTCAATGTCAAGGGATGCGAGAAGGTCTGAAAACTGATCGTCTACTTTGCTAAACGAATCGCCGTACTTTTGGCTTGGTGCGGTCTGAAACATTTCAATGTCTTCAAAGACTTTCGCATTGACAGCAGACTTGTGCATGCCCTCGACGCTAAAGTCGATATTGTTGTTGATGACGTCAGAAACAATGGTGTAGGCGCTATTCGGCGTCTGTGCGACCGTCTGCATTTTGGAAAACAAATCCTGCATCTTGTCGATATTTTCAGCAGAAGGCTCGGCACCCATGATCTTTAGGTTTTTCTCGTATAAGTCTGATTCCAACTTTCTCAGCTCTTCCACGGCCTGTTTGAGCGGCATGACGTTAATATCGATTTGTTTGTTTGCAAGCCGTGAGGCAGCTTCTGATGTTAGTTTTAATTGAACCTCTGCCAGTTGTCGTCTTGCCTTCACGGTTTCTTCAAATTGTGCGTCTTGGGTCGCATCACCTGCCGTCTGCGACGAGGCAACGGGCACTACGTCCTGTTCCGTTTGTTGGTCTGATGCCTCCGAAACCGTTTCTGGGGCGATCGGTTGGTTGCGATTTGGATTGTTTTTTGTGGTACGAGGTCGCGGCGTATCCTCTTGCACAGGGCGATTTTTGATCGGTCGATTTGGTTTTTGCACAACGGTGTCTGCCGGTTCGGCTTTCGTGTCATCATTTTCCATAGGCATATCAGCCGGAACGACGGGTGCACTGGGCACCTCTTCTTGTGCAAACTCAATTAAATGGTCAAGGGTGATGGGCACGTTGGCTCTCGCCAACCGCGTAATCGTCTCATATGTAACATCTTTTATCTCTTTGATTGTCTTTTCATATTTTTGGGCAAGCACTTTTACATCGACAGCAGGTTCGTCTTTTGATTCGCGCAAGTCTACATTGGTCGGGGGTATACCCGCTTTGATATTTTGAGCCACATCCTGTAGCACGTCTTTCGGTGATGTATTGTCTTTTATATTTTTTAAGAATTTTATTTTTTCTATATTCTCTTTTGTGACCGGTACTTGGTTTTTGATCAGCAGTGTTGCCGTATCCCGATTTTCTTTTGTATCTTCAATGTCTTCTCTCTGAAACAATTTTTTAATTTCGGGCGCAAGCTTTTCGATTAGGGCATCGGGCAATTGAGGTGTCTCTGGCTCCTTCGAACCGGCGTATTTCTCGATGTATACATTTTCAAGGGTTAACGGTTTTTCCTTTTTCACAAGGTCTACGATGGTGCTTTCTTCTAAGTCTTGCACATGCTGTACTTTTTTGTAGGCGGCCTCAAGCGCCGCTATGTTTTTATGGTTAACGGGTAGCCCGGCACTCACCAGATGTGTGATGATCTCCTTCCGAAGAGGCTTATTCTCTTTGGTCGGATAGTCTTCTACAATTTTACCAATTTCGACATCTGTTTTTTGTGGCACATCTTGTACAGGTGCGTCGCTTGCTTCCACCATAAACGAGGACAATATATTCAAATCGATCTTATCAATTTCAAGACCAGACTGAGACAATGCCTTAATTTTATTTTCATCCACATTGTTGACAGTGCGGTCGATTTTCTTCATGATATCTTTTAAATCGTTGATGCTTTTAACGGCCACTTCTAGGCGATTGTCCGTCAGGATTTTTGCGGCATGCAAATTCTCTTCGGTCACCTTCACGTTGATCTTTTTTAGCATTGCCTTGTAATCATTGTTTTCGGGCGCTGGCTGCTCACTTTTCTTCTGCGTGTTCATGCCTTGTATTTTTAACGCGATCTTTCCGTCGTCTTTCTCGAACGCGGTAAAGGTTAATTCTTGACCCATAGAGACGGGCATATCAGCGGCGTTCATCTGGATTGTGGTATTGTTCTTCATCTTTAATGTTATTTTTTCATCATCTATATCGCAAACTGTAGCCTTTACAATGTCCCCTTGTTTCAAAGTTTCTTTGTTGTCGGTATAGAGTTGTTTGTCTATGTCATAATTTTGAATGGTATTCAAAGGCTCACCCCCCAGGTCGATCATATTTATAGCCTATACTTTTATCGTCTGTTCTTGGATTTATGTTAATATGAAAAAGTTTGCAAAGCAAACTTTTACCTCTGTCTATGAAGCACCGCGACCAGCCGCGGCGCCAAAATCCTATTATTTCCTTGTGAAAAGAACGATGAATTGATTGCATCCCCCTTTCTTATATGTTACAATACATAGCTTAGGAATAATACTCAATAATTTTTTAAAGAGAGTGGGACAATTTTGTGTTAAGTAGTAGAGAAGATGTAAGAAATGTGGCGATTATCGCCCATGTTGACCATGGCAAAACAACCCTCGTAGACGAGCTTTTGAAACAGAGCGGTCTATTTAGAGCGAACCAAGTAGTAAAAGAAAGAATGATGGACTCCGGTGACATCGAGCGTGAACGAGGCATTACCATTCTGTCTAAAAATACCGCCGTCTATTATGACAATGTAAAAATTAATATTATCGACACCCCAGGGCATGCCGACTTTGGCGGCGAGGTGGAACGTGTTTTAAAAATGGTGAACGGCGTCGTTTTGGTTGTGGATGCATTTGAAGGCCCGATGCCCCAGACGAAATTCGTTTTGCGTAACGCGTTGAAACAAAAATTACCTGTTGTCGTGTGTATCAATAAGGTAGACAGACCTGAGGCACGCGCGGACGAAGTCGTAGACGAAGTGCTCGAATTGTTTATGGATTTAGAAGCAACAGAAGAACAGCTTGACTCTGTTTTTATTTTCGCGTCTGCGAAACAAGGTGTTGCATCGCTTTTAAACGACGACCAGGGCATTGACATGAAGCCGCTGTTTGATACGATTATCAAGCACATCCCTGCCCCAATCGGTGATGCAGAAGCGCCTTTACAGCTTTTGGTTTCAAGCATCGACTATAGCGAATACATCGGACGTATCGGCATCGGCAAAGTCGAAACCGGCACCGTCCATGTAAACGATGAAGTGTGTGTCGTAAACATCCATGACAAAGACAAACTGGCAAAAGTAAAAATCAACAAGCTGTACGAGTTTGACGGCCTCAATCGTGTAGAGGTGCAAGAAGCAACCTATGGTTCGATTGTTGCGATTTCTGGTATTGCCGATTTAAACATCGGAGACACCGTGACAAGCCCAGCCAATCCTACACCTCTAAAGGTAAGCAAAATTTCAGAGCCAACCATTGCTATGCATTTTTGCGTCAACGACAGCCCGTTTGCTGGTCAAGACGGAAAATTTGTGACAAGCCGTCAAGTGCGTGAACGTCTTTTTAAAGAGCTCAATACAAATGTATCGTTGCGCGTAGAAGAGACCGAATCGACAGAGATCTTTAAGGTATCTGGACGTGGTGAGCTTCATTTGGCGATTTTGATCGAAACGATGCGTCGCGAAGGCTATGAGTTTCAGGTATCCAAGCCAGAGGTTTTGTTTAAAGAGGTAGACGGCAAGGTTCATGAACCGATGGAAATTGCGACTATCGATTTACCAGAAGAATTCGTTGGCTCTGTTATCGAAAAACTGGGCGGACGTAAAGGCGAGTTGATGAATCTTTTCCCATTTAAGGGCGGGTATACCCGATTGGAATTTTCGATTCCGTCTCGTGGATTGATCGGCTACCGAACAGAATTTATGACTGATACAAAAGGAAACGGCATCATTAACACCATGTTTGACGGATACCGTCCATACAAAGGTGAAATTAACAGCCGCTTACAGGGTTCTTTGGTTGCATTTGAAACAGGCGAGTCAGTTGCGTACGGCTTGTATAACGCCCAAGATCGCGGTGAATTGTTTATCGGCGCTGGCGTAAAGGTATACGCTGGTATGGTTGTCGGACGAAATGCAAGAAGCGAAGACATGGAAGTCAATGTTTGTAAAAGAAAACAATTGACCAACATGCGTTCGTCGGGCGCAGATGATTCGTTAAAGCTTGTGCCTCACACCGTGTTAAGCTTGGAGCAATCTGTCGAGTTTATTACAGATGACGAGCTTGTGGAGATTACCCCCACCAACCTACGGATCAGAAAAAAAATATTAGAAGCAACGCAAAGAAACAGAGCCAGAAGAAAGTAAGCAATGGGAAAATATTTTGTGAGGTGGTTGCCATTCAGAATAGTAAAAGTAGCTCCTTTGTAAAGCAAGCCGCCATTTTGGCGGCCGCCAGTATGTTTGCCCGATTTTTAGGCTTCTTATATCGCGTGCCCCTTACAAATATGATCGGCAATGAAGGAAACGGCATATACAGCGCGGGCTATTACATTTATACGTTTTTCTTGATTATGAGTTCTTCGGGGCTTCCGGCGGCGATTTCCTTATTGGTATCCAAGCGCCTCGCCCTTGGCCAATACAAAAACGCCCACAGGGTGTTTAAAACGGCGCTGCTCGTAGCGGGCATCACCGGCCTGATCGGAAGCTTGATTCTGTTTTTTGGTGCCGCCTTTTTTGCTCGGTTGATCAATAGCCCAAGAAGCTATTATTCTTTGATTTCTTTGTCGCCGACCATTTTTATCGTGGCGATTTGCTCGGTTTTTCGCGGCTATTTCCAAGGGATGAACACCACAATCCCCACCGCTGTTTCACAAGTGGTCGAGCAAATTTTTAATGCCTCCTTTAGCTTTTATCTTGCCTATGTGCTCATTAAGTACGGGGTAGAGATGGGGGCGGCAGGTGGCACGCTCGGCACCGGCATCGGTGCACTTGCGGGGTTATTGGTCATCATCACAACCTACGCCTTGGTGCGCCCGCAAGTATTAAAACGAGTCAAACGAGACAAATCCGAAAACCAAGAATCAACATTTTCGATCACGAAGAATATTATATCCGTTGCCATTCCGATCATTACAGGCACGGCCATCTTTAGCATTACAAACTTAATCGATATGAAAATGGTCATGAGCAGACTGCTTTCTACCGGTCTTTATACGGTTGCGCAAGCCGAAGGGCTATACGGGCAACTAACCGGAAAATATGTCGTGTTAAGCACCCTACCCGTCTCCATTGCCACCGCTCTTGCAACAGCGGCGTTGCCTAACATCGCCGCCGCCGTCACATTGGGCGACACAGACGGTGTCAAACGAAAATTAGACACGGCGCTACGGATTACGATGCTCATTTGTATCCCCTCCGCCATCGGCATCGGCGTATTGGGCAACCAGATTTTATTGCTTTTGTTTCCACGTTACCCCGAAGGGGGTATCTTGTTACAAGTGGGCTCGATCAGCATTATTTTCCTTGCGTTATCCCAAATTGCCACGGGTATGCTTCAAGGCATCGGCAAGTATTACGCCTCGGTTATGGCCGCACTCATCGGTGCCCTGATTAAAATACCGCTTAATTATTTTTTAATTTCGATCCCCAGCATTAACGTGTTGGGCGCGGTTATCAGCACCATCGCATGCTATGTGGTTGCGTCGGGCTTAAATCTAATTTCGCTTACACGCGCTACCCAAGTCGTACCCGACTTTTTCGGCATTTTTATCAAGCCGACCTTCGCCTCTTTGGTGATGGCGCTCGGTTGCTTTGTATCCTATTCGCTTATCTTTATGTGGACCAACAGCAACTCCCTTGGCACCATTGTTGCCATTTTGGTTGGCGGTTTGGTCTATGTAATGTTTATGATTTTGATTAACGGCTTGCAGCGTGAGGACCTTTTGAGTATTCCGATGGGGCGTAAGATTGTGGCGTTGTTAGACCATTATCATCTGATTCGAGAATAGCAAAAGGGTATGTTCCAAAATACGTTACCTCGTATTTTGAAACACACCCTTTTTTGTACCTTTTTGTTTCATTTACTGCGCGCTTAAAACCCCCACAGCAAAGGTATCGACCCATTTTTGATAACATATGGCGCAAATGTCAAGTGCGTGATGCTGCCCATCTAAATCCGAATGATAATTCCACGTTTTATCGATATGCACATAATCCTCTATATAGCCATCGTTGTCTGCGGAAATTTTTTTACCACACATGTTACAAACTACGTTGTCGAGAACTTCTTGCTGCATCGTCACAGTTTTGTAATTTCTCATCAAGTCCCCCCCTTGGTGCTTTTAAACAAAGTGTGCCACCTTATTTTCCCCATTGGCAAGCACACCTGTTCCTTATTAGTATATAATATTGTCCCTGAATTGTATACAGGCAATATATACTGCACACCATCGCACCCGCAACTGCCCCCCACCCAACCAGAAAGAAGTGAGTGATACCATGCCCTACCTATTAGACGCGCACTGCCACACCGTCGCCAGTGGCCATGCCTATAGCACCATCAAAGAGTATGCGGAAGAAGCAAAGGCCAAAGGCCTTCAACTCATCGCCTTTACCGACCATTCGGACGCCATGCCGGGCGGCGCTAACTTTTTGCACTTTTTAAACTTGCCGAATATCCCCGAAGAAATCGGTGGTGTCGAGCTGTTGACTGGCGTCGAGCTTAATATTTTAGACGAAAGCGGCACTGTTGACTTGCGAAACGGCTACTTAAAAAAATTAGACGTGGTCATCGCGAGTTTGCATCAGCCTTGTTTTGCGCCAAAATCCATTGATGAAAACACCTGTGCCGTTGTCAATGCCGCCAAAAACCCATACATCAACGTCTTGGGGCATCTGTGCGACGCACGTTACCCCATACACATCAAAGAAGTCGTCTCTGCCGCACGGGATGAAAACACCATCATCGAGCTAAACAGTGCCTCGCTGTCGCCAAAGAGTTCGCGATTTGGGGGTGAAGCGTCGTTAATTTTGTTACTCGATGAGTGCAAAAAGCAAGGGCTCCCGATTTTACTCGGAAGCGACTCTCATATCTATACGTCCATCGGGGATTTTTCGTACGCCGAGCAGTTGCTCGACCGCATAGCGTTTCCGGACGAATTAATTTTAAATACATCGGTGCGCTATTTTAAAGATACGCTTCGAACCAAACGGTAATAGATCACTGGCATGAAGGGCACCCTCCATTGAGCGAAGCGTGCCCTTCATGCCAATGGGTACGCCCACTCGTATCCGGACTTGAAAATAAGGAGATTTAAGGGATGAATTTATTAGATACACTAAACCCAATGCAAAAAGAAGCGGTGCTGACGACAGAAGGCGCCCTATTGCTATTGGCCGGTGCTGGCTCGGGAACAACCCGCGTACTCACCACAAGGATTGCGCATATGATTGAAAACGGCGTACAGCCCTTTCATATCATCGCCATCACCTTCACCAACAAAGCGGCAAAAGAGATGCGCGAGCGTGTGAACAAACTGGCCTCTCGGGGCGACGAGGTGTGGGTGAGTACATTTCACTCGACCTGCGTGCGCATACTCCGTCGTGAGATTGAGAACATCAACTATGACAATCGCTTTAGCATTTACGACTCTTCGGATACCGAACGAATCATAAAAGACATACTAAAGCAACTGAACATCAATGACAAGCAATACAAGCCAAAATCGATTATGGCAGAGATCAGCAACCAGAAGAACGAGTTGATTGGACCTGACCAATACGCTGAAATTTCCTTTGACAACTTTAGAAACAAGACCATTTCGGCGGTCTATACCGAATACCAAAAACGATTGCACCGCAACAACGCGTTGGATTTTGATGATTTAATTTTTAAAACAATCGAACTTTTCACATCGCGCCCTGATATATTGGCAAAATATCAGGATCGGTTCCGCTATGTGATGGTGGATGAGTATCAAGACACGAACACCGCCCAGTACAACCTCGTGTTGCTACTCGGCGGAAAATACAAAAATGTATGCGTGGTCGGCGATGATGACCAGAGTATATACGGCTGGCGTGGGGCGAACATCCGCAACATATTGGATTTCGAAAAAGACTTTCGCGACGCGAAAACAATCAAACTTGAGCAGAATTATCGTTCCACCAGTGTCATCTTAGAATCTGCCAATGCCGTCATCAAAAATAACACCGTCCGGAAACCAAAGGCACTTTGGACGGAAAATATGGGTGGCGAAAAAATTACATATTACAACGCGTATTCCGAACATGACGAGGCATACTTCGTGGTAAACGAAATTAAAAAGGCGGTAGAGGCGGGCAAAAACTACAAAGACTTTGCCATCCTATACCGCACCAATGCCCAGTCTCGGGTGCTGGAAGATAATTTTTTTAGACAATCAATTCCGTATCGTCTGCTCGGGGGCGTTCGCTTCTACGAGCGAAAAGAGATCAAAGATTTGATTTCATACCTAAAGACAATCTACAACCCCGCCGATGATGTCGCCATCAAACGCATCATCAACGTGCCCAAACGTGGCATCGGCGACACGACGGTCGAGCGAATTTCAACCTATGCCAACGAAAACGACATGTCTTTTTTTGAGGCATTGCTCAATTTGGACGACATCGCCGAGTTAAAGTCCAAGCCGAAAAAGCTAGCCGACTTTATCCACATGATCCACGAATTTCAAACATCTGAAGAGACACTCGTCGCCTTGATTGAACGGCTACTCGCAGAGACTGGCTATACCGCAGAGCTCATGCTTGAAAGCACGGACGAAGCGCTGGGACGGATCGAAAATATTAAAGAATTTATTTCAAAGGCAACTGAATTTGAAAACCAAGCCGAGACGAAAACCCTTGGTGCGTTTTTAGAGGAAATTGCGCTTGTTGCCGATATTGATAACTATAAAGAGGACGACAACGCGGTTGTTTTGATGACGCTACACAGTTCGAAGGGGCTTGAGTTTCCGTCTGTCTTTCTATCGGGCTTTGAAGAAGGCTTGTTTCCAAGCTACCGAAGCATCACCGACCCAGAACCAAATGCGCTTGAAGAAGAGCGACGTTTATGCTACGTCGGCATTACAAGAGCGAAGGAGAAGCTATACATTTCTGCCGCTTCCTCGCGCATGCAACGGGGCGAAACACTGTATAGCGCACCCTCCCGATTTTTAAAAGAAATACCTGTTGAGTTTTTTGACGGAAGCCGCGGTGGAAAACCCGCCACAAAAGTGGATAAGTCCCCTGCCAAGCCGTCTCCACTCAGACCACCAACCCTCGGTACACCGATGCAAAAAACAATAACAGCGCCACAAAATGTAACGATCGATTTTGGCGTCGGCGACCAAGTGCGACAAATGAAGTACGGTGTCGGCACCGTGATGGATATTAAGCCCGCTGGGGCAGATTTTGAAGTTACTCTTCAATTTGAAAACATCGGGACAAAAAAGTTTATGGCGAATTTGTCCAAGCTATCGAAGGTGTAAGCGCGGGTTCTATACCCACTATCCCTGTAATACTTTTTTCAGCCGCTCCACAATCAATTCTTCACGAGCCTCTAAGAATTTTGGGAAGTTCTCAAAGGAAATGTCTGCATCAGCCGGTATGAGATGTCTCTGACAATACGATTGTCGTGCTTCTGGTGTCGGCTGATTTGCTTCGAACCACTCCTTGAAATCTTTATCGTTTTTCGATGTATTGTCAAGACCCTCAAGAAGCTGAAGATTGCCGATGTAGTTGACGTTATCTAAGAATGCCCACATCTGCGACTGGTCTATTTTTCTACGAAGCAGTTTGCTCGTCGTAAATTCAGCTTTTGGAAAAATATGGTCAAGGTGAAACAAGTTGCTCATATCCGCCCACGGGTACAGAAGAGACATAACGACCAACGCATTGCCTTGCCCATACTTGAGATACAGCAAGTTTTCAATATCCGCATCTGTAAATTCATGCGTTCTATTTGTCCCCTTAAACTTCTCGACAATCTGTTCAAACGGAAAATTTGCACTACTGTTCTTTATAATGATTTCCCGAATCGGGCGCAGAACACCGTCAGGTTGGAAGCTGAACACCTTCTTTAACATTGCGCTCACAAACCATTTCTTGATTGTCCGCACGTTTTCCGCATTTTTCGGGGATGCGGCAAAATTCGTGGGCAGCCCAATATGCTTGATATAATAGGCAATCGGGATTAACAGGTTGTTTGAGGTAATGTTCTCCCTATTGAAGCCTAAGCGAGATACCAACGTGACCGCTTCCTGAAGTGCCGTTATGATTGTGTCCCATTCAGCCTGAATTTTTATCATATTCGTGTGGTTGAAGTTGTCTATTTTAAACGCGATGTCCGTAAAGTCACAGAGCACCAAACACGCCTTCAAAATGAAATCCTTGTTGACGTTAAAGCCACGCCCAATGCTATTGATATCGTTGACTGCTTGGTGGATGACTTCGCGGGCATCCACCTTGTCCCATTGTGCAGAGGCAATCGAAAGCAACAAGTCGGAATAACTAAGGGCAGTCCCACCGCTGTTTACGCGAATAAATATATTCAGCACCTTATCGAGCTCTGTACTCTTTTCGAGATAATAACTGATTGTCCCCTCGGTATGTATGGCTTGCCATAATGTGCTCAGTGTTTCGGTTGCAAATTCGCCTCTTTCTTCATCATAACTGCCTTTACCCATTTTTATCAAATACGTATTTATCTTTTGTATATATTTCATCGCATCAGCCAGTTTGTCGAAATTTAACACTTCGCCCACAGAGAGCCAGTAGTGGTCATCATCATTCTCAACCTCATCCGCAGTTAAGAATTGAAAATCGTAGGTATAACCATCGATGTCTGATTCCTTCAGCAGATTCAAGTACATTTTCCTCACAGGATACGCATTGGGATTATCATATCGGAAATACGGTTTTTTATAGGCATAGCTCCCCTTTAATCCTACATACAGAGAGGTCAGGCGCTGTTGTCCATCCAGAATTGCGACAACCGTTTCTGCTCCACTTAAATTGGCTTTGATGTTGTGTGTGTTATTTCTCTCGTGATAGTTGCGAAGGAACTCATAGAACACAAATTCCTTTACATTCGCCCCATCGACTTGCCAAAACAGGAATGAACCAATGGGATAGCCAAGCATAAGGCTATCGAACAATTTTGTTATTTGCTCTGTGTCCCATACAAATTCGCGCTGTATGGATGGCAGGAGATATTTCTTGCTGTCGATGCTTGAAATTGCTTCTTTAATCGTAAGCGGTGTTTGGAATGCCATTTGATTCTTCTCCTATTCTTAACTGATACTGCGTAACGGATTCATGTTCTCTGTTAGGAAAGTGCTTCGCATTGGTCCTAGTCGTGGTGCTTTTCATGAACTGCGGTTAAACTATACGCTTGATCACTCAGACAGTATACGGCAATACAGTAAATTCACTACAAAGGCAAGGACGTTATGCTTTTCGCCCTTGCCTTTTGGTTATACGTTTCTATTCATACTTTCGGCTATTTCCTTAATCTCGTCATAGGATAACCCTGTAATTTGGCATACTTTTTCAATTGGAATCGTCAATTGTAATGCGCTTATGGCTGTCTTTAGCAATTCCTCTCGCCGATCTTTTTCGACAGCTTCATTGATGGCCTGTTTTGTTCTCAATTCTTCATCTTGCCGATCTTTTTCGACAGCTTCATTGATGGCCTGTTTTGTTCTTGATGCTTCATCTCGCCGCGTCTTTTCAACAGCTTCATTGATGGCGTGTTTTGTTCTTGATGCTTCATCTCGCCGCGCCTTTTCAACAGCTTCATTGATGGCGTGCTTTGTTCTTGATGCTTCATCTCGCC
>JAVBJY010000224.1:0-4249 GCA_031546735.1 Eubacteriales bacterium | reverse complement strand
TCGTCATTATTTTTCAAAACGTATGTCGTATCTTTGAAAGGGGCGTTTAAAGTATGTACGTCGCGCTGGATTAGTTCGTCAAGCCCTATGCCTTTCGCGGCTGTTATGCCCACGATCGGAACCCCTAACGCCTTCTCGATTGCGGCGATGTCAATTTTATCGCCAAGGGATTTTACTTCGTCCATCATGTTAAGGGCAATGACAACGGGGACGCCGAGCTCCATCAGTTGCGTTGTTAGGTATAAGTTTCTCTCAAAGTTTGTCGCGTCGACGATATTGATGATCAGGTCTGGCCTATCTCGCAGAAGAAAGTCTCTTGCAATCACTTCTTCCTCAGAGTAGGGCGATAGAGAATATATACCGGGCAAGTCGACGATTGTGATGCTTGCTGTGCCCTTTGTGTATTGCCCTTCACGTCGTGCGACCGTTACCCCCGGCCAGTTTCCTACATGCGCCCGGCTACCTGTTAATTGGTTAAATAACGTTGTCTTTCCGCTGTTTGGATTGCCAGCAAGTGCAAATCTTAACGCCACATTTATCAGCTCCTGTCTACTTTTACCTGTTCGGCCTCTGTCTTTCGCAAGCATAGTTCGTAGCCGCGTATGTTGATCTCCATGGGGTCACCAAACGGGGAGGTTTTTCGCATAAATACTTCAGTGCCGGGCGTAATACCCATATCGATCAATCTGCGCCTGATGGCACCTTTGCCCCCGATGCTGATGATGCTTGCCTTTTGCCCGGGCTTTAGATGGTTGAGTGTCATTTCCATTAAACATTCCTCCTCAAACGGTATCGTGTATACACTGCTTAATATTATACAACATCCACTGGATTCGTAAAGTATTTTTTGTAGCACGATTTTACAAATAGGCAGAAAAATAGGCAAACACTGTGCGTTTGTCACAACAGTGTTTGCCTATTTTTTATATGTTAGGAAAGTGCTTCGCACTGTTCCTAGCCGCGACTCGTCGCGGTGCCTCATGAATTGTGGGTAAAAGTTTGCAGGGCAAACTTTTTTGTCTAATAATGTACCACGCCATGAACCGAGACATCCTTCAATATGTCTCGTCCCTCTAACGCGTCCAACTCAATAAAGAAGAACGAACCAACAACCTCGCCACCGGCTTCTTTAATCAAGTCGACAATCGCAGAAGCGGTGCCGCCTGTGGCAAGCAAATCGTCAATAATAATAAACGTATCACCCGGCTTGATGGCGTCTTTGTGTATTTCGATGGTCGCGGTGCCGTATTCAAGGTCATAGACTTTTTGAAGGGTCTCGCAAGGCAGTTTGCCAGCCTTTCGAACCGGGATAAAGCCTTTGTTCATCTTACAAGCAACCGGGATGCCAAAGATAAAGCCTCTGGATTCGGGGCCTAATATATAATCAAATTTCAAATCACCAATTTGCTCGATAATGGCATCGACTGCACCGTTAAACGCAACCGGGTCTAAAAGGAGGGGGGTGATATCGCGAAACAAAATGCCCTCCTGTGGAAAATCTGGTACATCTCTAATAATCGTTTTAAAATCCAAATCAAAACCGCCTCTCACGAAAATTTAAAATCAACGACATTTAATTGCAAATATTCATTGTTATTATACAAATTAATCTCTACTTTGTAAACGATATCCAGGTATAACGAAATCTTTTTTTGTAGGTTATTAAGAATTTTATTGCTTTCAATGGGTGGGTACACCTGTTGCAATCCTTCTTTAAACGTATCAAACCCATCAAAGCAGATGCCCTTTAGCTTTCGGTTGTTTTCATCTACAAAGGTCATTTGGATAATGGTTTTGTTTGCGCCGACAAAGTCAACCCGTTCTGTCAACACATTTTTTGTAATGAAGAGTGCCTCTTTGTTTTCTTTGCCAAACGGCTCCATCGTACAAAGCTCATGGGCAAGGGTCTTGGACACGTCGGATAATTTGAGTTCTTTGTCGATGCGTATAATTTTTTCGAAGTCTTCTGCTTGTAGCGTACAGTTCTCATTTAATCGCAGGCGTAGCGGTTCAATATTTTCTTCTTTTAATGACAATCCGGCGGCCATATAGTGCCCACCGAAGCGTGCCAGAAGATCCCGACAGCCACACAGCGCCTTGAATAAATCATACCCTTCGATAGAACGCCCAGAACCCTTCGTCATCTGATCACTTTTTGTAATCACGATAGCGGGTTTGTCGTATGTATCTTTCATACGCCCGGCGACGATGCCCGCGATGCTCTCGTGGATATTGTCGTTATAGATAACCAGTATTTTGTCGTTCTCAAACTGTGCCGCTTGCGTACTAACCTCGACGACCGCTTTCGCCGTCAGCTCTTTTCGCTCGTCATTAATCGCAGACAAGCGTTTGGCCAGAACAAGCGCTTCCTCCATATTCGTTGACAAGAATAACTTCACAGCGAGTGTAGCGCTTTCTAACCGACCAGACGCATTGATACAGGGGCCTATGATAAACCCAATATGATACGTCGAGATTTCTTTCTCGGTCAGTTCGCGATCTATCAGTAGTGCCTGTAGCCCAATGTTGAGGGTTTGTTTAGAATTGATCAGCGAAAGACCTTTTTTGACAAGCGCACGATTTTCGGAAACCAAATCGACGATATCACAGATCGTCGCCACAGAGGCGCATACCAACAATTCGTCGTCTAGTGTAAATTCTTTTTTCATATGGGCAAACAGTGCCTTTGTAAATTTATAACAAAGCCCAGCGGCACACAAAGATTTAAAAGGGTAGGGGCAAGCCTGTTGCTTCGGGTCAATGGTGGCGTCTGCGATCGGCACGACATCCATTTTTTGCCCCTCCGCCCCGTTGCCTTCAACAAAGCCCGGTTCATGATGATCGATAATGACCACTTTCATGCCACACGATTTGAGTAGTTTAACCTCTTCGAGAGCCGAGATGCCGTTGTCACAGGTAACGACAACATCATAACCAGCGTCGCACAATTTAAGCGCTGTGTCATGGTTTAATCCGTAGCCTTCGAACTCACGGTGCGGAATATAATAACTTACGTCTGCACCTAGACGCTGTAGCGCTTTATGCAAAATAACGGTACTCATGACGCCGTCTGCGTCATAGTCTCCATAAATCACAATGCGTTCTTTTCGCGCGATGCTATCTGACAAAAGTTCTATTGCTTTTTTTGCATCCTTCAGCAAGAGCGTATCATGCAGGGCGTCTACGCTTGGACGCAGATACTGCTGTGCTGTCTTTTTTGTACGGATGCCTCGGTTGGCCAGTACGTAAGAAAAAACGGGACCGATCCCCAATGTTTTACTCATTAATTCGATGTTTGCATCGTTTTGTCGAAGAAGCCATCGAGCCATAAAAATCACCTTGCCTTTTACAAAAATAGGGGTTGTGCCAAAATGAACAACCCCGTCGCAAGTGGACGGGGCTGGGAATGAACGTTTCTTAGTTTTTCGATTTGTGTTTAAATGTATACCAGAGTGAGCCAGAGAGGCAGATAGAGGAATAACCACCAAAAGCAATTCCGACAATCAAAGGCAATGAAAAATATTTTACAGATTGAACGCCGAACACATAAAGACAAACGGTCGTAATCAATACGGTAAGGGTTGTATAAATCGAGCGAGTCAGTGTTTGGTTCACGCTTGAGTTAATGAGCTCGTCTAGCTTGTTGACAGAGATTTTGTTGCTGTTTTCACGAATTCTATCGAAAACGATAATGGTTGAGTTAATGGAGAAACCCAAAACCGTGAGGACAACCGCGATAAACGAATTGTCAAGAGGAATTCTAAACACAGCGTAGAAAAGAACAACGACAACAGCATCATGTACGAGTGCCAAAATGGCGCTTGTGCCTTTTTTAAGATCTCTAAATCGAAATGTAACATAAAGAAGCATCGCGATACAAGCAACAACGATAGACAAAATTGCCAAACGTTGCATTTCAGAACTGATCGTTGCACTCACGTCTGAAACTTGCAAATCAGCCATCGTAAGAGAATACTTTGCACAAATGGCGTCCGTCAATGCTTTTCTTTTATCCAAATCCAATAATTTTGTTTTAACAATAACAGAGTTGCTGTTGAGTACTTTTTGGATCTGTGGCGATTCTTCGCCTGTCGCTTCTTTTACCACTGCCGCTACGTCATCGTTATTAAAATCTTTGCCGATGTCTGCGGTGATAGAGGTACCGCCTGTAAATTGTATGTCATAGTTGAAAGCGCCTTTGTGGGTTGCCACATTAAAACCCAAAATAATGATGCCAACCAACATGACA
>JAVBJY010000167.1:0-3759 GCA_031546735.1 Eubacteriales bacterium | reverse complement strand
ATTGACCAGTGAGTTTCAGTCGCACTTTAAATAGCTTTGAGCTATAGGTCTTTCAGATGGATTAATCCTTGGTCACCACGACTTTCAGTCGTTAAGCATTCATGCTTCAACCCACCGCCTTTAGGCGGTGGTAGTTTAGTTTTTGGACACATGAGTAGTGTAGGATGGTTTCTCGATTTTTATACTTGACAAAACAAAGAGGGCGTTCTATACTCTGAATAGATTAAAAAATCAAATCCCATAATCAGAAGTAAGTAGTAGAGATGAACGATGTTTCAGAGAGCCGACGCTTGGTGCGAGTCGGTACATACTGTTTTTACGAATGGATCTGGTTCATTGCTTTGGGTTTCGAAGCAATAGAGGAGCAAGGTGAACGCCAAAAAAGTTTACACGTTAAATTTTTTGTAGGCAAGTATCTGCGCCGTTTTCTTACGTTACAAGGATAGGATACTATTCGGTATCTAAAGTTCTGAGATAGGCTTTTTTACGAAAAACGGTTTAAATGGGCAGTGTACAAAGACAGGATATATATTTTGTTTTATACACGGTAGTCGGTTTTAACCAGTTTACGTTTGCTTAATTTGGGTGGCATCGCGAGTCACATCGCCCCATGTACATGGGGAGGGTGTGACTTTTTTTGTGTCCACAGCGCTTGCATAAGGGAGGTACTTATAATGATTGTTCCGTCTGAAATAAAAATAAGAGAGTATGTACAACAGGGGTTTAATGTCATCCCCGTGTGCAAAGAAATGAATGCCGACTTGGATACACCCGTCGGGATATACAAAAAGATGCAGATGAATATGCCGTGTTTTTTGCTTGAGAGTGTGGAGAGTGGGCAAGGCGCCTCCAGATATACATTTATCGGTTTGGCACCAAAAAAGAACTATGTGCACCAAAAAGGGGCAGACAGCCCGCTAAAAGAAATGGCCTTGCAGATGAATCCGTACAAAAGCCCGGTGGTGGAAGGTCTTCCGCTATTTACAGGCGGTGCCGTGGGCTATTTTGCATATGACGTCGTGCGCTATGAAGAGCACTTACCCCATGCGCCAAAGGCAGACTTTGATGCACCAGACGCACAATTTTTATTTGTTGACGACGTGATCGCGTTTGATCACCAAAAGCATAAATTGTTTATCATCTCAAACATGCATGTAAACGATGAAAGTGAAATTGAAGCCGAATACAATAAATCCATTCGGCGCATTGAGCAAATGGTGTATGGCATAGAAAAAGGAAAAATTCCACCGCCAGATACGAGAGAAATCCAAACGACGCCGTTTGTAAGCAACTTTGCAAAGGAAGCATATTTGGAAGCCGTAGAAAAGGCAAAGCAATTGATCCGAAACGGTGATATTTTTCAGGTGGTGCTGTCACAACGATTTTGTTGTGAGACGAATGCGGCACCGTTTCATGTCTACCGAAGTCTTCGGCGAATTAATCCGTCGCCGTACATGTATTATCTGGATTTTGGCGGATATCAGCTTGTGGGTGCATCACCAGAGATGCTCTTAAAGGTGACAAACAGAAAAATGGAGACGTGCCCCATTGCAGGAACAAGAAAAAGAGGGGCAACCGACGCAGAAGACCAAGCGCTCATAAACGATCTTTTACAAGATGAAAAAGAAGTCAGCGAGCATAACATGCTTGTCGACTTGGGACGAAACGATATCGGGCGGGTGGCTGAAATCGGAAGCGTTGCTGTAACCGAATACATGCAGATTCACAAATTTTCGCACGTCTCCCATCTGGTGAGCAAAGTGACAGGCCGATTAAAAGAAGGGCTTACAGCCTTTGATGCACTTGGCAGTGTTCTTCCTGCGGGTACGCTATCTGGTGCGCCGAAAGTACGCGCAATGGAGATCATCGACGCGTTCGAAAAGTCGCGGCGAAACTTTTACGGTGGCGCTGTGTGTTACATTGGATACAACGGTGGGTTTGATAGTTGCATTACCATTCGAACGGTTTTATTAAAGGATGGAAAGGCGTACACCCAAGCCGGAGGCGGCATTGTATACGACAGTGAGGCTGAAAAGGAGTATGAGGAAACGATAAACAAAGCCCGTGCCATTTTCGCGGCCATTGAAGAAGGGGGGCAGATGCAATGATTTTAATGATAGATAATTATGACAGCTTTACCTATAACCTGTATCAATACATCGGCGTGCTCAATCCTGATATCGAGGTATACAGAAACGATCGGATCGACGGCGAAGCCGTGTTGGCAAAAAAACCAACGCACATCATCATTTCACCGGGGCCTAAATATCCCGAAGAAGCGGGGAACAGCATCGACGTCATACAAAAAGCACGAGGAAGTCACATCCCCGTGCTGGGCGTGTGCCTTGGGCACCAAGCCATCGTGTCGGCGTTAGGTGGCAAGATCAAATTGGCGGCGCAAGTGTTTCATGGCAAACAAGATATCATCCACATCGACAACGAGTGCCCGTTGTTTCATGGATTTGAGGGCACAGTAAAGGCGGGGCGGTATCACTCCCTTATCGCAGAGAAGGAAAGCTTGCCGCCAGGGATGTGCATAACAGCAACTTCAACCGCAGGCGAAATCATGGGCGTATCGTTTGAAAATTTGTATGGCATACAGTTTCATCCCGAGTCGATTTTAACCGAAAGAGGCATGGACATCATTCAAAATTTCTTGAATATAAATTTGGGTATCAACAAATAGAAGGGAACGAAAAAATGAGAAGATATATTTCCAAGCTTGTAAATAGCGAAAACCTGACAGCAGAAGAAGCGGGAGATGCGATGGGCATGCTGTTAGACGGCGGCGCAACGCAGGCGCAAATTGCCTCCTATTTAACCGCACTTCGCATGAAGGGTGAAACGCTAGAAGAAATCGTCGGTAGTGCAAAAATTTTAAGAGAAAAAGCAGAGCACATTGCCCCTCAGATTCCAAACTATATTGACTTTGTAGGTACAGGCGGCGACGGGGTCAACACCTTTAACATCTCTTCTACAGCCGCCTTTTTGGTGGCGGCGGCGGGGGTGCCTGTGGCGAAACATGGCAACCGTGCCATATCCAGCCGAAGCGGAAGTGCCGATGTGCTTGAAGCGCTAGGCGTCAACATTATGATAGAGCCGGAAGACGTACAACGATGCGTCGAAAAAATCGGAATTGGCTTCATGTTCGCCCGCACGTTTCATAAAAAAATGGGCAACGTATCACAAGCGAGAGCTGACATGAGCATACGCTCTATGTTTAATCTTTTGGGGCCACTCTCAAATCCATCGGGCGCTTCGTCACAAATGATTGGGGTATTTAGCCCGGCATACACGCAGATTTTTGCAAAGGCCATGTTGCAGATGGGCATTGAACGGGCACTCGTCATGAATGGCAAAGATGGCATGGATGAAATCACAACAACAGATGCAACGACGATTTGTGAAATTAGAGACAATGGCATTCTCACATATGAAATTACACCAGAGCAGTTTGGGTTTAAACGGAGCACGCCAGAAGAGCTACGGGGCGGTGTAGCAGAAGAAAATGCCAAGATCGCCATGGAGATTTTTAATGGAAAAAAAGGGGCAAAGCGAGACATTACCGTGTTAAACGCGGGTGCCGCGATTTATCTTGGCAAAGGTGCCGCAAGCATTGTGGAAGGCGTCAAAATCGCCAACGAAGTGTTAGACAAAGGGTTGGCACTGCATAAATTAAACCAGTTGATTGACATGACAAACAAGGTGGGGTGACGGGCATGATTTTAGACAAAATTGTAGAAAGCAAAAAGCAATACA
>JAVBJY010000142.1:0-25537 GCA_031546735.1 Eubacteriales bacterium | reverse complement strand
CCAACCCCTGTTGGGGGGGCCTCCCGTGTTATTGGAACCCCCCCCTTCTCTGTGTATCGAGTTTGACCGTTTATGTATATGGATAACAGAAATTCGACCATATCTTTTCTTGCCATATTTTTATTGTTTAATAAAATCATTCTATAAGTCGAAATAGTTTTTTAGTCGTATTCGCATTTCGTATCGTGATGTTTCCATATGCAGGCGTAGCAATAACCTTTGACCATCTTGTTCTTGAGAATGTTTTGATCGGGGCAGACCAAAAGATAATTTGCCCATAAAAATCTATTTGTTCGTATTCCGGTTTTATCCCAACCTCTTTAATCAAAGCATGAGCATCTGTGGGCGCGATTGCAAAAATTGCAATGTGCTTAGATTCACGATCACTATCCCACCATGCAGGGGCGTGACTTATCGCGTCTGAAAAGTCATTTGCCAATATTATCGCAACAGCGATATCTAATTGTAGCTTATCCATAATGGCCTGCCGACATCTTTGCTGCAATCCAACCGCTTCTTTATCCTCACAAGAAAAGATGACGTTCCCACTATTGATATATGTGCTCACTCCAGAAAGCCCAGCTTCTTCAAGTGCGGTTTTAAGAAGCGGCATGGGTACTTTATTTTTACCGCCGACATTTACACTACGTAATAGTGCGATGTATTTTTCCATGTGTACCTCCACAATAAAATTATGCCTGTTTTATATATCGTAGTATGACGTTTACTCGGTTTTCCGTCTATCCTAGCGGTTCCGCTGTCGGCCGGAAACAAATCCATAAGTTACGCCCTAGAAGCCCCATCGATACCCCACTTTTTGCCGTAAAAGAAACATCTTTCAGTACATGGTGTGATCCAAAGCTTTTGTTGACATTTTCGAGTTCCAGTAGCAAGACAATTCCTCCTTTTAATCTTCATCAGCCTTCCCTATAAAACAAATTATACGTGTCAAACGGAATGATTCGACCGTCTGGATGCACGATATGTACACAGCATTTTTTGACGGAGCGAATATCCAAATCATGCTCGTCCATAAATTTCATAATGAGAACCCTGAAAACATTGTCGTAGCCAAGGTGCGGCGGCAATGACACTTTCGGAAGACAACACAGCAAGTCGTTTAGCGAACGCAACCCACTCTGGGGTGAATGGTTCAGGCTGAATAACTTAAACAACTTATTTTTTATATCCTGTTCATTTTCATACACAATGGTGTTTCGTCCACCTTCGAGCAGAACCTCTGGGTCTATCATACCCGTTAACGGTATCACAGCGCCGCCCAGCTTTAGCGCATACCCCATTGCAAGCCCGTCGGGATGACAAGGCACGGGAATAATATCCTCCGCATGGAAAATCGTGGATTGATCAATCACCATCTGGCGCACCTCGCTGAGTGTCAGGCGGTCTTCCGGCTGAAAGTTCTCCGTTCTACCCACAGCTTGAATCGGCTGAAACGTGACCCCACGTATACAGCGCTGTTTTACAGCGTACGCCAATATGTCGCCAATTTCTGCATCGTTTAGCCCCTTCTTTAACGTAACCACCAACGTGGTAGAAATATTGTATTGATTCAGCAATGCGATGGCTTTCTCGTGGATATGCGTTACATCCATCCCCCGAAGCTGTTGCATCGTTTCGTCTTTAAAACCGTCAAATTGCAGATAGATTTCAAAGCCCGGCATAAACGTAGCCAACTTTTTCACAAACGCTTCGTCCTGCGCGATTTTGATGCCATTTGTATTGAGCATCAAATGCCGAACGGGCGATGCTTTCACCATCTCCAAAATTTAGAAGAACTGGGGATGAAGTGTTGGTTCACCACCACTGCTTAGACGTACTTCATAGCGCCATTCCCATTTGTTCCGCTCGTTGCAGTGCATCGGTTTTTATAATATCCCCCTTTGCATATAGTTGCGGAATTGCCAAAACCCCGGCGTTTTCCCATTTCATATAATCTGCCATATGTTTATAGGTTGCGATAACGCCATTAAAAATTTCCATTCCTTCACATGCTCCGCAGATAAGCAGCGCACTCTCTTTTATCTTTAATGGCCGTATACAGTTCTCTGAATCATAGGCATTCAGCTTATCAATGGGCGCTTTTATTTGAGACGACATCCCAAACAGATATAAGGGAGATGCAAAGACAATGGTGTCTGCACCCTCAAGCAATGGTTCCAGCTCTGTAAAGCCATCTTGAAATGAACAAGCCCTTCCTTTGCTCCAACAAGTGCCGCAGGCTCTGCAACCGCCAATTGTTTTTCTCGCCGCTTCAAATTTTGTAACGGTATGACCTTTAGATAGTGCCCCTTTTATAAACGCATTGGCCATCATTTCGCTATTCCCATCTCTTCTTGGGCTTCCGGTCATGACGATAATATTCTTACTCATATTAAATCCTCCTGTTGTATCTCATCTATATGTATCCTGACAAATCATCTTCATCGTCTATCGCAAGAGCGCCATTGTTTCGCTTGAGATGACACATCAGTCCGATGTAGTAGGCAACACCCACAACATACGCCCACTGAATGGCACTCTGTCCAAGGTAAAGTTTATCCGTCGGCTTTAGCCATTCGCTAACCCAACGATAAATAGTAGGAAATAAAAAGTGGGGTGTTTTTATGTGTGAACCTGAAAAGAAAGAAGATACGCCTAAGAAAAAAAGTTGGTATTTTTTTCGCGGAGCCGTCATTAGCCTTTGGTTTCATTTTATTGTATCGTTTCCATTCGTAGCCTTGTCTGTCAAGTTATTCGAAATATTCGACCCAACTCCGCTTGTCTTCGTCCCTATCATTGGGTGCATTCTCACCATTTTAATTGTATTCAGAAAAAGTAGCGTTCCCGATAGATTGAAGGCGATTGCAGGCGCCATCTTGGCTCCGATTTTCATTGTGCTACTACTATGCTTCGTATTTTATTTGATTTGTGGCGGTCTGCTCCGTTTTTAACGCTTTACATCGTTCTCTACAAAAACCGATTCAATGTCACAAAAACTTCGCTCGGGTTAATTGGCTTTGTAAGATAGCCATTCATGCCAGCGTCTAGCGCCTTTTTCATATCCTCTGATAATGCGTTCGCCGTCATGGCAACGATAGGGATTTTCGCACCACTTGGCAGACCGCTTCCACGTATCATTCGGGTCGCCGTGTAGCCGTCCATGTTGGGCATTTGTATGTCCATCAAAATCAAATCATACGCATCTCCGTTTTGCTGAAACAGGTCCACCGCAATCGCACCATCAAAAGCAAACTGTACCGAAACGTTCGCGTCTTCTAATACGAACTGGATAATCTCTCGGTTGATCTCGTTGTCTTCCACAACGAGAATGCATTTCCCCGGAAATTCTGTGTTTTGAGTAGCAGACGTTTCCGCGTCCCGTATGCCTAAGTCGGCGTCATCAGCGCCGATGCCTACTTGCACCGTAAATGTAAACGTGCTCCCCTTCCCGCTCTCGCTTTCAAATCCAATCGTCCCGCCCATCATATGCACAAGCCGCTTCGAGATTGCAAGACCAAGCCCTGTGCCACCAAACTTCTTCGTAATGCTCGAATCCGTCTGTTCAAACGATCCAAATAGCTTGTGCTGGTGTTCACTCGGTATGCCGATGCCTGTATCTGTCACGCTTATTTCTAGCGTGACCTTGGTGTCTCCCCGATGCTTCAACCCCGCTTGCAGTGCTACGGTTCCTTCATGCGGTGTAAATTTGATTGCATTCGACAGCAGATTAAGGATGATTTGTGATAGATGCGTCGGGTCGCCATACAGCGTGTTTGGAATCTCCTCGTCAATTTGCCTTGTCAAGTGAATGCATTTTTCTTCTGCCACCCCATTGACTACCCCCGAAACATCCACCATCATTTTACGAAAATCAAAATTCTCCTCCATGAGTTCCATTTTTCCGGATTCGATCTTGGATATATCCAGAATATCGTTGACGATGTTTAAAAGATGCGTCGAAGACAGTTCGATCTTCCGTAGCGATTCGTAGATTTTGGTCAAATCATTCGACTGCTTTGCGATGCTTGTCATGCCGATAATGGCATTTAATGGCGTACGAATTTCGTGGCTCATATTGGATAAGAATTGGCTCTTGGCGACGTTGGCCGCCTCTGCCAGTTCTTTCGCCTTTTCCATGTCGCGCTGGGCCTCTTTGAGGCTGGTAATATCCCGAATCACAGTCGCAAGCCCAATGCGCTCATGCTTCTCGTTGTCGATCGGGAAAATATGTTGATGAATCTGCAACCGCGTTCCGTCTTTTCGAATAAATTCGGAATCGCCATGCCAAACAATACCGTCCTTCAAAACCAACTCGCAAGCCTCATAAATTCTTTTCGCTGTTGCGGGCTCGTGTGTGTTTATCGGAATCATGTCTGCTACTTCTTCCGGTGCATAGCCGCTTAACTGAAAGGCACCCGGATTTGCAAATATGCAGTTCATATCAAAGTCGTTTGCAACGATAAAATCTTGTGACGACCGAATGATCTCTGATTTAATGATCATGTCTTTCCGGTATGCTTTCATTTCTGATATGTCATGCAGGATGATGCCCACGGCCATCACTTGACCTTGCCCGTCTCGTATGCCAAAACACTGCACTTCAACCTCCATGGTGTCACCATTTTTTTTGACAAGCGAACCTTCATCTCGCGCTGTTTCGCCTGCATAGGCACGTTGAAGGTGCGCTTTGATTTTGGCGGCACACGCCCCCTTGTGCAACAGGTCGAGGGTCGAATTTTCTCGTATCTCTTCTTCTGTGTAGCCTGTTATATGATAAAAGCTTGGGTTTGCATACAAGGCATGGCCGTCTCGATCGATGACCATGATCATGTTTTTGGCAGAGTCCACAATCGCGGACTGAAGCGCAAGACTTGGTAAAGCCTGCTGTTTTAACAGCCTTGCAATGCGTATCCTCGATTTTATGTTGAGAATAATCAAACCGATGACAATAAAAAAGCCTGCGTACAGCATTGTTTTCTCCATCATGAAACCCCTCCACAATTGATTTGGCAAAACGGTCTTTGTCGCGTAATCTGTGCATAATTATACCACACATCTATAGGCGTACGCACATGATTTTTTTAAGAAGCAGAATGGTGTATGATCGGCGTCATCAACACCGACACCATAAAACCATTGTAAACATGAGGCTTATTTAGTATAATGAACTATCGTGTACAACAAGGAGATGATTGTATGAAGCACAAGATTTTAGTCGTAGATGATGAAGTAAATATCGTAAACATTATCTCGTTTAATTTAAAAAAAGAAGGGTACGACGTTTTGACAGCCGACGATGGGGTCAAAGGCGTTGACCTTGCCTTAAAAGAAAAACCTGACCTCATTCTGCTAGACATTATGATGCCCAACATGGACGGATATGAGGCTTGTCGCAAAATTCGAAACAAGTATAACATGCCGATTATCATGTTGACTGCAAGAGCAGACGAAGTGGATAAGGTGCTCGGGCTTGAAATGGGCGCGGACGATTATGTGACGAAGCCCTTTGGAAACCGTGAGTTGATGGCGCGAGTCAAGGCGCACTTGCGCCGCAAAGAACTAATTCAATCCGAAACGACCGACGAGTCGGCTAGCAATATTTTAGAAATCAACGACATTCGAATCGAGCTAGACCGCTATGAAGTAAAAAAACGAAACGAAGTGGTGGAGTTAACGCTTCGCGAATTCGAATTGATCAAATTTTTGGCGTCCCAAAAGGGACAAATTTTCACGAGAGAACAGTTGCTAGAAAAGGTTTGGGGCTATGAATATTTTGGCGACGTACGAACCGTGGATGTAACCATCCGGCGGCTACGCGAAAAAGTGGAAGACGACCCGGGCAAACCACTCTATATTATTACTAAAAGGGGTATCGGCTATTACTTCATGCCGTAAACGTTTATGAGAAGCATACGATGGAGATTGGTATTCATGTACTTGACGCTCGTTTTTATCGTCATGATTATAAGCGGGACGTTTATCGTGCTACGGATACAAGCCAGTGAAACAAAAAAATCGGAAGAGCAGTTGAAAAAATACGCCGAATATATATACGAGCAAATTGTTTTGACCTACGACAACCCCGACGACTTTCAAGGTGGCTTTTCCGATTTGAACATATCGGGCATGTCCCTTCGGGCGATGCAGGGAAACATCATCGACACCAAAGGGCAGACCATCGCCTCTACGATGACGACAGACAAGCAATCGTTTCCTTCCTATTACAATTCGGTCGTCAGTACCGCCCTTTCGGGTACAGAAAACTTTAACGCCACCGTAAAAAATGCAGACAAAAATGGCTCGGTGAAAACGTGGATGAGCTACGGCTACCCCGCCGATATCGGGGGCAAATTAACCTACGCCATCTACGTCCAGATGGATAAAGAAGAACTGCTTGCCAATTTGATGCAGACAAAGCAAACCTTAATGCTTGCGGTGTTGCTTTCGTTGTTGTTGACATGTGTGTTGGGTCTTTTGTTTTCCAACACCATTACCGAGCCCATTTCGATTTTGACAAGAAAATCCAATATGTTGGCAAAAGGAAACCTCGAGCAGCAAATACCCGTCAAGTCAAACGATGAAATTGGGCAGTTGACAAAAAGTTTTAATTACATGGCGCGGGAACTTCGAAAGACGTTGTCCAACATGGAGAACGAAAAAAATAAACTGGAAATCTTGGTACACAACATGACCGACGGCGTACTGGCGTTTGACGAAAGTGGTTTTCTGATTCATGCCAACTCTGTCTGCAACGACATGCTCGAAATCGAAGACCACTATTTTTCGTTGGTCGACTTCCTCACCATGGCCAATTTGACAAGAGACGATTTAAAACCCAATCAAATTAACGAAGTGACCTTGATTCGAGGCGAAAAATACATCGGCGTATCGTTTATCCCCTATAAGTCGGGTGCAACGGCCACCGCGCCCGAAATAGGAGCCGATGGCTACAACGATATCGACGGCGTCGTTGTCGTGATGCATGATATCACCAAGCTAAAACTTCTGGATAACATGCGAAAAGATTTTGTGGCAAACGTGTCCCATGAAATCCGTACCCCGCTGACGACAATCAAAAGCTACGCCGAGACGCTCCTTGACGGCGCCCTCGACGACAGAGAAATCGCCATCGATTTTTTAAACACCATCAACAGCGAGGCCGATCGAATGGCGCTTCTTGCGAAAGACTTACTAGAACTTTCGCGCCTTGACAACAAGCAGTTGACGTTTCATTTTGAAACGGTAAACCTAATCCAGTTGATTGAAGACGCCATCCGGCAAAATTCAATTTTGCTCAACCAGAAAAAACAAAAAATCATCTTCAAAGAACCGCTCCACCCCCAAATGCCTGTCTTCGTCGATCCGGGGCGCATTAACCAAGTGCTGAACAATATCATCACCAATGCCATAAAATATAGTATGGATAACGCAAGAATTATCATTGAGGCCGAAGAAGATGAATATAAATATTATGTGTCCATAGAAGACATGGGCATGGGCATATCAAAAGAGGACTTGGGCAGAATATTCGAGCGGTTTTACCGCGTGGATAAAGCCAGAAGCCGCGCCATGGGCGGAACCGGCCTTGGTCTTTCGATTGCAAAGGATATCATGGAGGGGCATAACGGCTCTATCGTCGCCAAAAGCGAGCTCGGGAGAGGCACCACCATGATTTTGGTTTTTCCAAAAGGGTCGCATCCTGCTCTGTAACCCCTGTTATATTGTTAGTGAAACGTAATTCGTATGTAACCCAAATGTAATAAATCTATAGTATACTGATTGCGTGTGTAACAAAAGTATAAAAAGTTTTTTCGAAAGGAGGAAGCCAGTTGAAAAAGTTTACGTTTGTGGTCTTCTTATCTTTTTTGATGATTTTTTCAAGTTCAATGCATGTGATTTATGCCAGTTCTGGTTCTCCTTTGCAAGAGACAGACGGTTTGGTCGCCGTAGATACATTTGAAATAACAGACGGCATTGATTTGTCCAAAGACGCAGAAGCAACCTTTGACCAAGAACGAACCATCTCTGGCGTAGCCGAAAAAGACACAGACCTCCTGTTTGTGGTCTACAAAGCGGTCTACCATGCAGAGGAGGATACATTCTCATACGAAGAGCAAGATAGCTATGCCTTGACAGTGGGCGCATCTGGTTTATTCAGTCAAACGGTCAATCTCGGGCTTGGCGAAAATTACGTAGAAATAACCGCATCAAAAGGTTTGAAGAAGTCGATCGTCGGCACGACGATTAAATGCAAAGATGAAGGCGTGAAGCTCGAACTTGAAAACGGAAGAGCACTTCCCGGTCAAAACAGTTCGATGCCAAAAACGACTACAAACACAAGGTGAGACGAATGATGAACATCAACAAAACTAAAAATTATATTATTCTGTTTTTTGTTATGTTGGCGATTTATCAGACTGCAAAGTTATGGTTTGAAGACTTTTCAAGCCATAACTTTTTTTATTATCTTGCAAACGTAGGTGCGAAAGATACCCAGATCGACCATAATATGCACACCATCTCTCGCATTTTTGTCAATCTGGGAAACAAAAAATTTGTTGCGCCCGTCACCACCCATACGGACGACTCAAAACCAGATCCATTGGCAGAGCCGCTATATGGGTGCATCGCCCTCGCCGCCGCCAGCGGCACATTTGTCGGAGAAAAAGCAGTCGACTACAATGCGCTTCTGAAAAACAAATCGATTATTGTGCAGTTCGCCCCGTCCATGACCCTTATGCCAAAAAACAACCTTTTAAGCCCCAACACAATCAAAAACGGTTCCAATATCATGTTTGACACGATGATCATTACGCCCCTGTCGGATGCGTCTGACACGGCCAACATCTTCTTTGTCAACAGCGATAGCGGCACAGCAAGCGAAGTGTATGTCAAAAACAAGCTGATCGAGAGCATGGGTACGATTATTGCCGATTCTGTTCCCGCGCTCATGGATTTTTATTATGAGTCTAGCGCCATAAACGGATTTGCCTTGTTTCAAACCAACGTCTTTTTGGATCGGTGGTCGGGGTATCAGTACAAATATAAGCCGCTCAAAAAGGAGAACCCCTACACCGAAAACGGTGACCTCCTGCTTAATTACATCGAGCGGCATGTAAGCGTTTTTTTCGACAACCCAAGCACCAATTGGGTGTCAAAGGTCAACGAAATCTACACCTACAGCGATGAAAACACCGTGGTCAAATATTATCCAAAAGGCATTTTAGAATATTCAAATTATCGATCGGATAAGACCACTACAAAGCTGTCACTCTACGACGCCTACTTATTGGCGATTCGATTTTTAGAGAAGGACACGTCCATTAAAAATGATTATTATTTAGCCAACTATGTAAACAAGGACGGACAAGATTGCTTTTATTTTAATTACAAAATCGATAATTTCCCCATAGAGATGACGATAGGGTTAAAAAAAGAGTTGGAGATGCAGAGCTTTATCGAGGTGACGGTAGAAGATCAACGGGTCACCAAGTATAAACGATATGTGTACAACTTCTTCTATGGCGAGAACGACAATTTTTTAAAAACAACATACTTGTCTGCCATCGACAAGGTATTTGCCTCTGATATGCACACCGAAGATGAGCGAATCAAGGATATGTTTCTTGGGTTTAACATCGACGAGCACGTCAACACGGCGCAGTATCAGATAAACTGGTTGGTCAAAACAACCAGTCGCGAATTTATTTTGAAAACGGATTGAGGTTTGGTTATGAACTGGAAGAGGGCGAAAAATTATACCATTTTGTTTTTGCTTTTGCTGAATGTATTTCTGCTGTTGTGCAATCTAAACGAAAGCAAAAAGTACCATTTGACCAGCAAAAATATTGAGACGATTACGACGCTTCTTGAACAAAACAAAATCCACGTCCAGTGCGAAATCCCCCGAACCTTTGGTGCCAAGAAGCAATTGTCTATGACGCCGCTAGAATATGACAATGTGACGCTCCAGAAAGTATTTTTCCCGGGCACGACCGACGTCAAGCAGACCAATGAATTTGATAAAATTATCTTCAAAGCGACAGAAGGCACCTTAACCATTGAAAACAATGCCCTCTTGTATACGAGTAAAACGACAGACCCTTCCTTTGACTACCAAAGAGAGAGCGTGATCGCCGCCTGTGACAGCTACATCGCCCAACTTGCAGGTGTACTCGGAGAAATGACGCCCAATACGGTCACCACAGACGACGACCACTACACCGTCACCTATATTGGCAAGTTTGGGCATGAAAAGATTTTCAACAGCTACGCCCTCTTCACCATAACCAAAACAGGCGTTGCCACAATTGAGATCAAGTTTAGCCACCCCCTCGAATTTGTGGGGCAAAAATCACCCATCTGCTCTGCCAGTGACGCGTTGTTTACGTTCATGGCTGAAATCAGAAAATTTTATGACGAGACCTCGGACATCGAGATCCGGCAGTTGGACTTCGGGTATTATAATGATTCTGACAACACGTCTGCCTTTAACAATGTGCCTTGCTACCACATTGTGGCCTATTTTGACGGCGAACCAGACGAGTTTTATGTAAATGCATACAACAACACCATGTTCTACACGACCAAACAGTAACAGCACGCGCATATAAAAGGATGGCATAAATTTCGCCAATTCTGGTAATTATATAGTTGGCGCTGTTCATAGGAGGGCAATCATGATTTGGTATTTCAAACCATTATTGCCGTCTATATATATTGGTACTTGTTAGTTTGAACGTTTAATGTTATAATTTCTTTACCATTTTCAAGGTTGCGGAGAGGTGTACGATACCGATGGAACATATTGTTATTACTGGTCAAAAACCACTTGTTGGTGAAGTTACAATCAACGGCGCTAAAAATGCAGCAGTAGCCGTTATTCCTGCTGCTATTTTGTCACAAGGCATTTGTATAATCGAGAACTTGCCTTGCATTGAGGATATCAATAGCCTTGTTGACGCCATGACACATATCGGCGCACAATGCGAGTTTACCCAAGATCACGCACTGAAAATCGATTGCACCCATATCCAAACATATTCGGCAACCTACGACTCCGTCAAAAAGATTCGCGCGTCTTATTATTTGATGGGCGCACTTTTGGGGCGGTTTAAAAAAGCAGAGGTTGCAATGCCGGGTGGCTGTAATTTTGGTACAAGGCCTATCGATCAACACATTAAAGGCTTTGAAGCGTTGGGTGCAAAAGTGACGCTCGAGCACGGCATGGTGAAACTATCAGCTGAAAAGCTGGTGGGCGCTCACATCTATCTCGACGTTGTCAGTGTCGGTGCCACGATCAACATTATGCTAGCGGCTGTTATGGCCGAAGGTGTAACCGTCATCGAGAATGCCGCCAAAGAACCACACATTGTCGATACCGCCAATTTTTTAAACATGTTGGGCGCAAAAGTAAAAGGCGCGGGTACGGATGTCATTCGAATCACCGGTGTCGAAAAACTTCACGGCTGTGAGTATATGATCATCCCAGACCAAATCGAAGCCGGTACATTTATGATTGCGGCGGCGATTACGGGTGGCGATATCAAAGTCAACAACATCATCCCCAAACATATGGATTCTCTTACGGCAAAATTGCTCGAGATGAATTGCAAAATCGAAGAAGGCGATGATTATATTCGCGTGATTTCAAACGGCGAATTGACCAGTGTCAACGTAAAAACCATGGTATACCCCGGTTTTCCAACCGATTTACAGCCACAAATGACGGCTTTGTTAAGCGTCTGCAACGGCAACGGTGTCATCACCGAAAACGTATGGGAGAACCGCTTTCAATATGTAAACGAGCTGAAGCGCTTGGGCTGCAACATTACCGTTGAAGGCAGAGTCGCCATTGTAGAAGGTGTGCCAGAACTAACTGGTGCCGAAGTAAACGCAACCGATTTGCGCGCGGGTGCCGCACTCATCATTGCCGGGCTTGCCGCCAAAGGCAACACCACCATCGGCAATATAAAATATATAGACCGTGGCTACGAAAACATCGAAGACAAATTCAAATCTGTCGGTGCGCAGATTCGCCGCATAGATTTGTGAGTTTCTACTAATAAAAAAGTTTGCAAAGCAAACTTTTAACCGCTGCTCCTGAAGCACCGCGACAAGTCGCGGCTAGGAACAGTGCGAAGCACTTTCCTAGCAGATAAACAACCCCATAGGCTAGACACTAAAAAGTGTTGATCCTATGGGGTTGTTTTTTTATGATACTGGTCTCATCAAACTCGATAAAAATCTTAATCCTTGCAGGCTACTTCAGGTTATCGAAGTACCGCTCAAAGGGACACGTTGTATTTTTTTAACCAGTACTCAACCTGAATCAGATAGGCCATCATCTGTGGCCCTGCCATCAATTGACCAAACCAAGGCTTGCCATAATCCGACGGCGTTTCTAAAAACTGACCCACCGCTTTGGCATCAATCAGCGGCAACAAAGGTGAGTTGTGATCCGCCAGGATATTGCGCAGTTTATCCACAAGCAATTGTTCATATCTTGGGTTATATGTTTTCGGGAATGGGCTTTTCTTGCGGTATAGCAGTTCTTCAGGCAGTAAATCTTTCGTCGCTTCTCGCAAAAGACTTTTGCCAACGCCATCTTTCGATTTCATCTCCCATGGCACGTTGAAGACATAGTCTAAAATGCGGTAATCGGCAAACGGTGCCCTACCTTCAATGCCTGCGCACGCGCCCATCCTGTCCATCCGATCCAGAAGCGTTGTCATAAACCAGCGAATGGTTAAGTACGAAACTTCACGACGGCGTTTTTCTAACCTATCGCCAACCATTAATGTCGGCACCGTACGCAACGCCTGTTCATATGTTTCTCTCACATAGCCGTCTATATCTAGCTTTCCTCGCAGTTCTTCTGATAAGAACATTTTTCTAGTCTCAATGTTATGCGACCATGGGAAAGCGTCTAGCGCTAACAATTCTTCCCGGTGGAACCACGGATATCCACTAAATATTTCGTCTGAACACTCACCTGTCAAGGCAACCGTGCTCTGGCCTTTTACCTGACGGCAAAAATAAAGTAGTGACGCATCTACATCCGCCATCCCCGGCAGATCCTTTCCATCTACCACCTCGTACAATAGCCCAAATAGCGATGCCTCATCACACTCTAGATAGGTATGGTTTGTTTTGTATGCTTGTAGCATCTTGTCTACGTATGGCCTGTCACGCTCCGGCTGAAACGCGTTGGATTGGAAATATTGATCGTTGCCCGAGAAGTCAAACGAAAACGTATCCAATGTCTTGCCCTCTTTGGCCAACTCATTGGCCGCAATCGCTGTCACGACGCTCGAATCGATTCCTCCAGACAAAAAGCTACAGATGGGCACGTCCGAAACCATCTGCCTTTTTACGGCATCACGCACGAGAAATGAGACATGTTCAACCGTTTCTTCATAGCTGTCTGTATGTTGTTGATCGGTCAAATCCCAATACTTCGTTTGTTTGAAATTATGATCTCGGTAAATGGCAAAATGCCCCGGCAATACTTCATGAATATCTTGAAAAACACCCACGCCCGGTGTCCTTGCCGGCCCTAGGCCGAATATTTCGCGCAAGCTTTTCTCATCAATCGCAGGTTTAATGCCTGGGAATTGAAACAATGCCTTGATTTCAGAGCCAAACACCAGTGTATTGTTCCGCACCGTATAAAACAAGGGTTTGACCCCCACACGATCCCGGCACAAATACAGTGTCTTGCCACCCGTATCCCATATGGCAAAGGAATAGGTTCCGTTTAACCGGTTTGCACAATCGGCACCATACTTGATATAGGCAGACAGAACGACCTCTGCATCCGATGCCGTTTCAAAAGAAAACCCGTGATTGGACAAATCTTTTTTGATTTCAGCCGTGTTGTACACTTCCCCATCATACACAATCACATATTCGTTGCCGTCTACACATTTCTTTACAGGCTGACCGCCTGTCACCAGATCGCGGACAACCAGTCTCGTATGCCCCATGCACAAACACGCATCAATATATTGTCCTGTCCCCTCGTTTCCGCGGTGATGTACCTCTTTGAGCATATCGTCAATGGTATTGACCCACCTGCCCTCCTCTTGTAGGTACGCCCCATCTAAATTACTAAATCCAACAATGCCGCACATAAATAAATCAACCCTCTCGATATATTTTCATATATATAGGGTACGGATAAGAGGATGTGTATATTCCAATTATTTTTGCAAAAATAGCATCTACACTGCTTAGCGGATGAATTTGAAATAGTTTTGCGGCAATTCTCGGAACGATCCAACTGAGATTTGCTGCAAAACTATTTCTTTGGCCCGCTAAGAAGTATATCTATTTTCCAATCGATATATCCTGTGGAGTATAAATTGACAAACACATCAGAATCTACTATAATTAGAAAAGAAACTAAGATATGCTTGGGGGTGTTTTTATGGAAACAAAAAATTGTCCGAGATGTGGCAAGCTATTTCAATACATCAATAGCCCGATATGCGATCTGTGCCGGAAAGAAGAAGAAGAGGCATTTGAATCTTTAAAATCTTTTTTAAAAGATAATCCCGGTTGCACTTTGACAGAAATCAGCGTTGCGACTGGTGTTTCTACAAGAAAAATCACGCGTTATTTAAAAGAAGGTCGTTTAGAAATTACAAAAGGGCTTCACGGTGTGCTCACCTGCAACGAATGCGGCAAAACGATTTTGACTGGTCGTTATTGTCCACAATGCCTTCTGAAAATATCTGTTGATATCAAGGAAATGCGATCTACTTCGCATACCAAGCCCGACACAGGTGGCAAAAAATCAAGAATGTACACGGCAGAAGATCGCTAGAGACCCGTACAATCTGAGCATCATTTCCTCATATACAGCGTTATATCCACCACATGGGAAGAAATGATCAAACCAAAAACAGGGCAAAATTTCGTATGATAAGGAACGTCTAAATTAATAGTTATGATTGGGACGTTCCTTAGAATGTGATAATATGCGCCGAAAGAAAATTTTGCGCGCGTCGCGCGTTCTCACAAAGCAAAAAAAATGATTGCAAAAAAGACGATATTGGTTTATTATACCGTAGTGAACATTAATAATGGGCAGTCGCCAAGCGGTAAGGCACAGGACTCTGACTCCTGTATTCGCGGGTTCGAATCCCTCCTGCCTAGTTAAAAAAAGATTGCCAATTCAAGGTTTTTGTGAACCTTGGGTTGGCAATCTTTTTGTTTTTCAAGTTGTCTAACGGATTGTCTAACGAAATAAGGAGTTTCTCGCAGCAGGTTTAATTTGTCTCCTCGAATTATATTTTATCCGCCTTAACCAGTAGTTAAACTTTTCATTTTATTCAACATTGCATTCCGTTCAATAGGCACATAATCGATTCGTTCAACCGAAACGCAAAAACTTTGTTCCGGCTCACCTATCGCGAAATCTCCCAACATAAAAATCCTGTCATCCACTCCAACAGTCTTGTTCCAATTGGACAATAAAATGCCATTCATCTCCTTCACGCTGGTGAACGGTCTATTTTATTACATGATAAACACAACGTTGTTTGCCATACTTCCTATACTCTGTACATCAATGTTTTGTTCCTCGTTTTCGCTTATGAGAACTTGTGCATATGTATTAAAGGAATTTTCAAATATATTTATTTTCAAATAAAACCACTCCTGCCAAACTCTATTCAGGTAGACTTGTCTTTATAATAAAAATAATAATAAATAGAGATTAGCCATAAAATAATATAGCCAATCTCTATCTTTATAATTTATTAATTTCAGGTGAATAACTAATATTTGCATGTATTTATATTTTTGTATCTTTAGATTAACACCAAGACCTTCGGGTTATGAGAAGGCATTTCTGCTTATCTGACCTTATTGTGTTTTGTTAAAAACAGTAGTTATATGCACATTTGTGATACCCTACTTATCGAAACCTATTAAATGTTTTCGTAATTTTTTGCATCTATAGTAGGCAAGTAGTAGGCAAGTATCGTAGGCAGAAGTATAGAGGCAAATTTAATCAATCTCTTGTGTATTAAATATTTTAGAGCTCAATAATTTATCATATGGTTTAGGGCTTAAATTTTCCTTAAAATAAATCCTATCATTTCCAGTATTAAGGTAGTACTCAAAATATTCCAACACGTTTTGACCTAATACTTCCGCATGAAACTCCGGCCTATGAGGAATCAGCACTTTTACGCCCAAAAGAACCTTTCCACCAATCTTCATTGCCGGAATCTCTATCAAGTCAGCAGGTTCACTACCAGTAAATCCGGATAATTGTACTATGCCTGAAGGCTTTATTTTATCGTAGCCACACCTTTTGGCAGTTCTCCTTGATATTACAGTTATATATGCTCCTGTATCCAAAATGAAATTTATATGCTCATCTAAGTTGGAACCGACTCTAACAATCGGAACGCTTAAGTAGAAATGTCCATTACTCCGCTTTAATTCTATATAATTATCATCATCAAAATATACATTCAGAGCACTCACCCCCTACCCTAGATTCATGATCGCCATAAAGCAATGGTTTTCTAATAATGTATATGAAAGTGTTGTGCCATATCCTTCTTTGTCGTACTCATCATAAATCCCTTCCTCTACGCCTTCGAACGGTGCATCGCCAACTACAACAGGCATGGCTTTAATCAATTTGCCATGTGCTGTTTGATCAACCTGAACTAGGTAGACCCACTTTCCTTTAAAAACCTTATCGATTTCAGCAGCTTCCATTATTTTCGGATTTTCTATTATTTCATACATACTGGCACCTCCAAACATCAATTTTCTATTTCACATCCTATGCTCGTTAACGCATGCTTATCTTTTTCTCTACAAATGCATCAATAAATTTACTGTTCTCCCGACAGTCAGATATTATTTAGCCATTCTATTACAAAGTACACTTGAAGGGCATATAGGGCATCCACCCATGCACATCTCTTTTTTAGAGCAATCCGGGCAAGCCATATGGAACTGATTTCTAAAATCGTTAAAGCACTCACTGTCCCATGCATGTTGAATGGTATCATGGGTAGTATCATGTGCCCATCTCATTTGCTGATTATCAAAACTGCATGGTAGCATTTTCATATCAGAAGTGATGTATGCAGACCATCGCCCGCCTTCACAAGTATCAATGCTCTCTTCGCTAATAAGCTTTGTGTAGTTTAATATACCAGGTACAGTACACGAATCAAAACCAATTTTAAACGGATACTGCTTTCCATCTACCAACTCAAAAAATACACTTATCTTTGGATTGTCTATATGCAAAACTTCTTGCTCCTCGCCTAAGCCTACTGACTTATGCAATAAAAATATAATGGCATTAATCCCTTCTGGGAAATTTTTGGTTTTCAATCTCTCTATTGCTTCGTCAATGGAAGTATTGCTTAGAACATAATGAATATTGGTTTTAATTTGGTGCTTCAGCAACATTTCTACGGCTGTTATCGTATATTGACTTCTATACCAACTTACCGCAACAGCCCCACAATATTTTTTACACAATCTAGCAATTCTTTCATTCATGCCCAAGCCAGAGGTTGTGAAGTTTGGAACAATATTGGCTTCTCGACTGTATCGTAGCAGTTCTTCAAAATTTTCATGTTGATCAACATCGCCCCTTCCGCCCAAGGCGAATTGATACGTCTTGCCCTTACATTCTTCAACAATTCGTTGAAAGTTTTGAAGCGACATGTCCTGCTTTTGTATGTGCAATCCATCTTGATAACATTGCACGCCTGCTTTTACACAAAGCCCACTTTTTCCGTGTACACAATGCCCCATAACACCTATATCGAGTAACTCTGGGAAACTTGCCATAAAAGGATCTCTGTTGCTATCATTTCCATTCTCTATGATGCCACTGCGAATATAAAATCCTGTATTTGGATTAAAAGCAGAGTAAAATCGGTATTTTTCATCAAACTTTTCAATCATTCCTACTTTCATTTAAGCCTATCCTTTTCTATAATCAATACTCCAGAGAAGTATCAATTCCTACAAAATCATCACACGATTCTTTCTCCAATACCTTCCACAATCCCTGCAATAAATCTGTAAGCTGATCTTCATCTTCAAAAGATACCCTGCCTGCATATATAGAAAAACCTTTTTCAATCGCTTTTATAGCTTTGTTATATTCAGCATGAACTCGATAATTGGCATTATTCAGTTCACTCTCACTCCAGCCCTGTTCCTCTTTGTAATATTGCAGCAACTCTTCCTTTGTATTGGCAACTGGTTCACCAAGCATCTTTGATTGTACAAAATTCAAAACAAGTTCCTTTTGTTTTTCCGTCAACTGCATTTTTCTACCAATAATAAAACTACTGCTACTTGAATTGGTTACAAAATCAGTCCTTATCTTCATAATAATCATGCCTTTCTGTCCGAAAACATTAATCCCATACGCAACATAGGCATGAAGTAGTCTAAGAGCCTGTCTAGTATCTTCTCAATTACGCCACAATGTGGGATATTACAGCAAAAACGATAAGGCGGAAAGAAAATGAGGTCAAGCTACCCAAGCGATATAACACGAGAACAGTTCGAACTGATTCGATAAGAGTTAGAAAGTGTGAAAAAAACCACGCGCCCACGCAACATAGATACCTATGATATCTTCTGTGCGATTCTGTATAGATTGAAAGAGGGTTGTCGGTGGCGCTCGTTACCCCACGATTTTCCAAAGTGGAAGAATTGTTACTATCATTACGACATTTGGAGAAGCGCAAAAGACGGCGAAGAAAGTGCCATAGATCGAGTTTTACGCGAATTGGTCGAGAACGAACGTGCTGTAAATGATCGTGACCATCAGACAACAATGGTGATAGTCGATTCCAAGACCATCCAAAACACTGATACGGCTGAAGAAAAAGGCTATGATGCAGGAAAAAAAAGTCCGGTGTTAAGCTACATATTGGAGTAGATATTCTCGGTTTACCGCACGCAATGTTTGTCAGCACAGCGAATATAACAGACCGAGACGGTGCTGTATTAATGATGGGGCATGCCGCCTCATATATATCAAAGTGCCAAACTGTTCTTGTTGACGGCGGGTACACTGGTGAGAATTTCGCAAACAATGTTAAGCAACTCGTTGGGGCGTCTGTCGAGGTCGTTAAACGTAATGAATTACACAAATTTGTCGTTTTACCCAAACGTTGGGTTGTAGAGCGCTCCTTTGGCTGGCTTGAAGATTACCGTTTACTATGGAAAAACTGTGAACGTAAAATCAAAAATACCCTCCAAGCCACTAAGCTGGCCTTTGTTTCTCTACTTTTGCGGAGATACTAGACAGGCTCTAACTTGCAATACCCATTTTATTGGAATATCGCTTTTCAATTTTCTGCCGCTTCCTTGTTATGTTAATATTTCAACTTATGCTTATATTATAGCACAACAACTAAATTTTTTTCAAAATAATTTAATCAGTATACTGGTTCAGTTGTCAAGACAAATTTTCTCGAGAAGATAGTGAGACATATATTTCCAGTTGAGTGATATGCTGTGTTGCTGTTGCGGATAAAGGTTCTGTCTTTTCATATAGACCAACTGTAGGGAATAGAAAAAGTACTTTTCTTTTTCCGTTCCCGAAAGGCGGTAGCGTCAAGCAGTAATGCGACTAGAGATAGCCAATTGCTTATGTTTGGAAAATTCATACAATTGTGATACTGGCTAGCGTTTCATAGGCTAACGAACTGTATAGCCTCACATAGTTGTAATCATTGGTGAAGTTCTGAATCTGCTTACGTGCATCCTGAATATTTTCGTACTCTTTGAGATAGACTTCTTCATGCCTCATTCTTTTCGTACTTTAGTTCTGATATCTGTTCTGTTATATTGTTGCCGTGTTTTGCGTCAAATACCATTGGCGGTTTCTCCATCGCTATGCTCTTCCAATTCCTGATTTGGTTAGGTGCTAATTCATGTTCATTGGCCAACTGACTTATTTCTTTTTCGCATCGCAATAATTCAATTACTATTTGTGCTTTTTGATCTGCTGTAGAACTCCGTTTTTTTATCTTCTGGACCTCTTCTTTAGATTTTTTTCCTATTTTATTCTACAAGGTTCACTATCTTTTGTAAATTTCGTGTCGAGTTTTATGAGACCATTATACTTCGATGGCCGTGATGATAACAAGTGCCAAGACCTTGGAGCTCTACCCCAACACCCCGTCCGCACCAGAAGCAGGGTTGCAGCTTAACTGCAACTCCATTCTAAGGATTTTGGGCTATACAGGCTGTCAAGTTGGAAAGACACCCTTGACAGCCACCATGTACGAGACTCCAATATATACCATTATATTAATTTGTTATCTATATAAGTTCCATTAAATTTTTACGGATACGGTGAAAATAAAGTCATAATATGGTACACTTAAAAGAAAACAGAAAAGAGTGAGCCAAAAAATGAGTACTAATGAAAAAGTTGAGAGCATTAACGAATTGCAAAAAGCAATGAAGGAAGCCAAAAAAGAAACACACACAAAGCTATTTCAAAGGTACCTAACACTCTTTCTGTATTTAAAAGGCAAGCATACAGTGAAGGAGATAGCGGAAATAGCAAGTGTTTCAGTAAAAACCGTCTATAATTATATTTCATTGTATGAAAATGGCGGTCTAAAGAATCTTACGCTCATACACAAGCAGACTGGAGCCACTTGCAAGCTCACCAAAGAACAGATAGCCTCTCTAAAGAGTGTATTGCTAAACCAATATCCAGCAGAAGTAGGGTTTCCGGTTGACTATAATTGGACAGCGGATTTGATACGACAGTATGTGTCAAAGACCTACAATGTGCATTACGGGCGAAGCGGGATGACGCTTTTTCTGCATAGAATAGGATTTAGTTATACGAGAGCAACCTACGTTCTAAAGAAAGCGGATAAAGAGAAACAAGAAGCATTCAAAGCAGAATTTGAAAACGTAAAAAAAAACTATTGGACAATGACATAAGCCACATACTATTTCAAGATGAGTCTATGATAAGAGACTATCTTGCGGTTGGAAGTACATGGTTTCTTAAGGGACAACAAAAGCAGGTTCCAACGTTCGGACAACATAAAGGCGTTAAACTAATTGACAGTTTGAACTACGAAACAGGAGAAATATACTGTATCGAAAAGGAAAACTATGACGCTAAGGTATTTGAGGAATTTCTTAAAAACATTCTAACTCAGTACCCATATGGAAAAATTGTTATGATACTGGATAACGCTAAGATACATCATGCCAAACTGCTTAAGCCGTTGTTAGAGGCTAACACGCGATTACAACTTATGTTCTTGCCTCCTTATTCTCCACAGCTTAACCTCATAGAGGGGCTTTGGAAGTGGCTAAAAGAAAAAATTATCAAGAATGTTTTTTATGGTTCCGTTAATGAAATTCGTTCCAACGTATCTACTTTTATTGATAAAATTAACTTGGAAAAGGCTAGTATTATCAATAGGCTGTGTGTTCAGATGTAGTGTAATTATTTGATGGAACTTATATATCTTAAATTTGTATAAAAATTTGTCTTGACAATGGGGTGCACTTTACGTCTCGTCCCACCCCAATGCATTAATTATTGCATTCACTAGCCATATTGTATCATACGTGTACCATATTTTAAGGCCTCTACTACTGATTTTGAATTGTTAAAGCAAATGTATTTTTATCCCAATATGTTGTCACATCTAAATTGTCGGTTAGCATTTCAACTGGAATATATACGTCATTCAATATCAGCATGGACGGATTACTATATTTTTTTCTAATACCATTCACAGTTATGGCATTATCAATAAACTTGTGAATCATTCTTAAGCCTTTCCCCTGGATAACCAACCCATCCAGCTTTTTATCTACTTTTACATTCAGTCCAAACATCTTACACAATTCTTTATATGGTGCCATTACTCTGCCATTAATTACAGGTAAATAATTGTTGAATTTCACCTTTTTATCATTATAAATTATGCTTGCCGTCAATGGCTGCTTAATATATGATTTATCCAATTCACTATCAGATGGAGCTATGGCAAACCCTTTTGAAAATGATGATATTCCCCGCTTCCCATACTGGTATGGTAAAATCCGCTTACCGTTTGTATCATAGTAAGTATTATAAACAAAATATTCTTCTAAACCATTACCAAAGTCTTTGTCCAGTTGAGAATATTCAATCGCTACAACACCATCACTAAAGCCTCCATCACATAATCTATCGTTTTGCAAAAACGCATGCACAACTGAAAGTTCTTTATCGACTAAAAGCAACTGGTTCTTCCATCTGTTATCCTTATACTTGTCTTCCATTACGATTGCACGACCATTATTAAACTTGCTATTTCTTTCAAAAATATTACACCAATCATATTCAGAGTCTTTTCTTGTACTGATAACTTTTCCGTACTGGTCTATCGTGTGCCAATTGTCATCGTCCTCCACAAGTGCAATGCCCTCATTAAAATCTCCAGCATTTTTGTAGATTGTCGGAATCACTAATTCCCCTTTTTTATCTATATACCCATAATATTCACCTTTTCTCACTCGTGCAAGACCACCATTAAAAATATGGCATTCTTCATAATCGGGAGCCATTACTACATTTCCTTGCTTGTCTAAATATTGATATATATATCCATTGAAAAACTCGGAGTCATCTGAATAAGGGTAGCCGTGACGTAAACCTTGTACAACCAATAACAGACCATCACTGTATGTGTAATCAAGCCTGTCTTCCTCCCAAACCCCCCTATCTGAGCTATATCTATAACCCGGCTGATATAGCTTGCCCTTCAATTTGTATACTATATTACCATCCGTATCAGTTATACAGTGAACCTTCTCTCCATTGGCTAGTGCTTCTTCAATTCCTTCTGGATGTTCAGCTCTATGTCGGTCTGGATATCCATTAATCACAGCAAGCCCCTCGCTAAAAGAACCGTACTCACCACCACGAAGTTCATCGCTTTCCGGGAAACCTGGAATAAAATCGCAGACTCTAGAATACCTATATTGTAAAGCAAATCTTTTTTCTAACATGGCAAATTCAGCTGTATCTTCTTTAAATCTAGAAAAATCCAGTTCTGAAATTCTAGGAAGTTGGATCATCGTGCCTTCTTTGATTCCATCTCTCCCTATTATATCAGTCATAGGAGTCATGTATATTTTTGGAATCTCTGTATCCAATACTTCCATTTGGTGCTCACGAAACATAAAGAAGCCATATAAACTGATACTACATAAAATACATATAGATAATAGTAACACCATTTTTTTATTCATTGGTTTTCTCTGCATATCCAAAAATCTCCTTATCTTTTTCTCCAAACATGAAATGTATGTGGTGTTCCTTGTGTAGCCGGTATAAAAAGATACTGAAATGTTACAGCTTTATTTTTAGGAACAGACACTCTACCTTCTTTCCATAAGAAGTGATCATAGTGGCTATCACCTTCTTGCCCATCTATCATATTTATATTTTCAAGCAGAGCCATAGATGCAGGCAAAGGAAATCCTTGTTTACGTTTCTTAAAATCATGTGTGTAATACGTATTTTTAATGTCACCACTTGAAAATCCTGCACTAATATAATAACGTTTCTTGTCCAACACCATCATGCCTTCTTCGTCATAAGTTTCGTCCTCTTTTATTCTGTACAGTAAAAATGGTGTATCTGCGGCGGGTACAATATATAAATCATATCTTTCATCCGTATTTGTTTTATTTTCAAAAGTCACTGTAATAATATATTCAGCAGTCCAATTGCCCACGTTGTAATAATTATAAATGTCTGTGATATTTCTTCGCTCATCTTTATTATTTGTTTTTTCTCCGTCATTAATCGTGCTCCATTTTGCCTCTTCGTTCGACACAATCGGATACGGAGCATTTGTGTCAGCTAATTTGATTGTAACAAACTCTTTTCCATTATTCAAGTTTGTATTTCTACTGTTTCCAGTTTCATATCCTACGTCATATAAAATTTTGCGTCCAAGATAACCCTCGTCCACAAACATATCATTATTAATCAATACACCACAGCGAATTCTATAAGAATTCCCTCTTCCTGAGTACACCTTATAGTCTGTGGTACTGCGTTCTGTCACTTTGCAATTCACATCTTGAAAAAATTCTAAAGGCGGAAAACTATTAACGGGACACAAGTATCGGTCAGATTCTACATCTGTCCTTATTACCCCTAGATCATCCATGTAAATTCCTATCTCTTCGTTTTCTTTCACCCCATTTTCCAAGATACCATTCTCATTTTTCACCCCTTGCTTCAACATATACACAACAACCTTGACAGAGCCCTTCTTAACTAATATCTCTATAAGCCCCGTACAGTAGGCATGACTTTTTTCTATGTGACCATCATAAATAACTCTCATTCTTTCGAACCACAAATTTCCATCTGATTTTCCCTTTAGATTTACAATACCCTTCCCTATAATAGTCGTTGTACTTTTATCCATTTCTGACGATCCTGTCAAATAAAATTTTTCTAGTACATCGCTTGACGTAGGATTCTTCTCACCTGCCAAATGAGCTGATCGAATAATTTCCACTTCTGCTTCATCTGTTTTTGAGTCATTTAACAGCACAACCCGAAAATATCCTTCCATTCTATTATTCATATCCTCATATGCATTGCCATAAGAATAAAAGATTCTAGCCCGTCCATTCATTTCAATTTCTTCACCTGTTTCTCCATCTACTAAAGTCTCTTGATGGTTTACTGTTACCTCATTAAATTTTTTATTCATTGTTTGTTCTTCCATATGTTCTGGAAAATTACAATAAATCCAAATACCTGGATCTTGCGAGATGGTTTCCATAGCCACTATTTTTGTATCAAAAACTTTATTTTCATACATACACGGATGTAAATGTGGGGGGAATGTATGGTGCCAGTGATATGACCCCAATTTGCAAGCGTTTAAATAATCATTATGTCCAAAGTCCGCATCCGTCCTTCCCGAATGGAAAAGGGGACGTTCAAACCCTCTCCTAGAATTCATTATATTTCCAAGTATATTTTGTGCATACATTATATTTTACTCCTTCCTAAATTCATTAAATATTTGCTACAATTTTATACTTGGTATAAAGATAAGACTACGTGAATGAATCTATTATTTTTTCTATAAATTATTCACTGCCAACAAATCCAACAAATTATAAAATAACTTCTATAAAAATACTCATGGCCGATGGCCTTCTCCACAATAGAAATGGCCGCCTACACATTTTAATGGCAAGCGGCTCATCATAATAAATTAAAATTAATTAAAATTGTTTTTTAATATTTATCTGTCCAAATATAAAGCTTTAGAAATGCACCTTAAATCTCAATCAAGAGCATCCCTACTCAAGAAATATAGTATAAATAACTATAGATTATTTGCATATCTATTTTTAACAAGAAGTAGTACGTGGCAACAGGCGAAGTAAATTACTAAGGAATGGGAAAATAATAACTATCAAATTTGCGCAAAATATCCACACTCAAATTTAACAGTTATTA
>JAVBJY010000161.1:0-4711 GCA_031546735.1 Eubacteriales bacterium | reverse complement strand
TGTACTTATTGAGGATAAGAGCGGTGAGAGCAGAAATATATCGGGTACGCTTGGTGGTAATTTTGCTAACAAAAAAGCAACCTTAATGATTTATAAACACAGAAACAAACGCGGACTTGAGAGTCAACTTCAATATGTGGAACAAGTAACTTTAGATGTAAACGGTAAGTATAGTTTTGCACTCAAGACGAAGGAAGAACCAACAAAAGATACTGGCGATTTCATAGTATTACTTGGTGTACAAGGTGCATCTGCCAGCATGTATATTGATACAATTCCTGCTCCAGTTCCAAAGTACAATGTTGTCTTTGTTGACGATGAAAACAATATTTTATCTACGCAAACTGTTGAGCAAGGTGGAGAAGCTGTGGCACCAGCTGAACCTATCAAGGATGGGTATAGATTCATAGCTTGGGATACAGCATTGAAAAATATAAATGCTGATTTGACAGTAAAATCATACTATATCCCTAATCAGTATAGTGTAATATATTTGGATTGGGATAATAAATTAATTGATGTTGTAGAATATGAACACGGAGAAGTTTTATCTGCTCCTCTCTTCCAAAGCAAAGATGGTGACAAGACATTCACTGGTTGGGATGTTGTAATTGACGGAAGAACTACAGCTACTAAAAGTATGATTGTCAGAGCACAATATAAGGTGAATAAATATACAGTTGTCTTTGAAAACTGGGATGGAACAGAACTTAAACGTCAAACTGTATCACATGGTGAAAAGGTTTCTGCTCCTAATGTTATGCCCATAAGAGAAGGAATGATATTTAGCGGTTGGCACGATGCGTGGGAAACAGAATATGTAACAAAGAACTTAATAATTTATCCTGAGTTTGAATATCTAGCAACAGCAGAAGTACCTGTTGCAAGCGTAGAAGCTGGAATATATTCAAATGCACAGACAATCACGTTGAGTTCCAATACTAAGAATGCAAAAATCTACTATATATCCATACCAATCAACACTAATGACGAAGGTTACGGTGAAATTGAAGAACCCTTTGAGTATGATGAAAATGGCAAAATAATAAATGCAACGCTGTACACCGCTCCTATTGATATAGAAAACAGTCAGGCACTCGTTTTTCAAGCCTTTGCCGAGGGTATGAATGATAGTTATTTAATTGTAGAAAGTTATGAGATAACAAGCTCGCCTACATTGAAAATAACAGAAAATACACTTGTTCGGAAAAGTGAAACCGACAGCATTACGGGTAATATTCACTATAATATTACTAATGAGGGTGATATTGTACAAAATGCTGAAGTTATTATGGCAATATATGATATCAATGGGAAATTGGTATACATCCAAAAAAGCAAGCCAGAGACAATTACAGTTGGAGATAATTACGGTAGCTTTGAGAATGTCAATGTTTCTAACATGACCTCAACGACAGAATATACTGTTAAATTGTTTTTATGGTCTTTATCCGATTCAATGAAGCCATTATCATCCCCAACAATATTTACTTTATAACAATCCAAAACCGCCATAGTCGAATTCTTGATTATGGCGGTTTGACGATGCATTCAAGTATGGTACACCGAGTAAGGCATGATTATTATTTTAAGAGTGAACGCAAAATAACCTACATGTAAAAATAAGGACTATTTTACGCTCGGCTCCTATCAAGCCCGTTGTCATATTTTTAATCAAATTAAATTCGGGTGATTATATAAATCCTTACTTACACAGTGGTGTTAATGGTTCTTATTTTCAGGCCATAAAACTCACAATAACGTAACGTTTTAGGAGTTTGAAAAGCCAAATCCAACAATGCCACCACTTTTTTTAGGTTATCTGGGAGTGTATTTATAACAAATGCAAGCAAGTATAGTGGTTCATTTGTCAAGACAAATTTTTTTTCAGTGCGATTTAGACAATGGTGTTATTTTTTCGAGGGTAACATGTCAAGCGCACAAGTGAACTTGCGGTGGGGGTGCTCGTTTTATTCGAACCATTTGATCATCAGTTTTCCAATCATATGGGGAAGCCCTGCTTTTTTTACGGCTGCCTCGGCAACCAAGTCAGAACGACCGACCTCTTTGCCTCGATACATATACACGATCTCGCCTACTTTGGCACCCGCTTCAAAAGGGGCGCTAATGGCTTCTACTAGCTGTACTTTTGGTTCGATTGGGTCTGTGGTGCCTTTTTCGACAAGTGCTTGCACATCGTTTTTGACAACGGCGTTTATTTCTTCAGTCTCGCCTTTGTAAACCTTCACCGACCCCATAACCTTGCCAGCTGGCTCGCCAAACGATATGGCGAAATTGGCAAATCCGTAATCCAAAAGCTTCATCGCTTCTCGAAACCGCACCGTCGGGTCTGGTGCCGCCATAATAACGGCGATCAAGTTCAAACCGTTTCGCTCGGCGGTAGCCGAAAGGCAGTACAGCGCTTTCCCGGTAGAACCTGTTTTCAGACCGGTGGCACCGTCATACCATTTGATCAATTTATTTGTATTGGTGAGACCGAATTCTTCATCGCCTCGTTTTGTTTTGTGGGTAATGGTATCTTGCCACTTCGTCGTATACTCGCGTACGTCGGGGTATTTGTTCATCAGTTCGCGGCTCATGAGAGCGATGTCTAGTGCTGTCGTCAAGTGATTGTCTGTATCGAGACCGCATGCGTTTTCAAAATGCGTATTGGTCATCGAAAGCTCGGCGGCTTTTCGGTTCATTAAATCCACAAAGCCTTCCTCACTACCGCCGATATACTCGGCCATAGCCACCGCCGCGTCGTTTGCTGAGGCAACCGCAATCGATTTGGTCAAATCCTTAACCGTCTGCTTTTCGCCGGGCTCTAAGAAAATTTGCGAACCGCCCATGCTCGCCGCATGGTCACTGACAGACACGACATCGTCCCACGATATCTTTTTTTGTGCCACGGCATCGTAGATTAAAAGTAGCGTCATGATCTTTGTCACACTGGCCGGTGCCAACCGTTCGTTGCTGTTTTGCTCATAAACGACCTTGCCGGTGGATGGCTCCATCAAGATTGCGGCCTTGGCATCAACCTGTATGGCGGTGGATGGTTGTGTCGTAGGCGCGGCTGCTGCTGTCGCATCCTCTCCAAACACAGCAGCCGTATTCAGACACAGCATGCAAACCGTAAGACAACTTACCAACACCTTTGATTTTTTATTCATTCTATCTTCCTCCTATGTTTTGAGTTTCTTTACACTTTTTCATTTCATTGGTTTTATCTTTATCAATTTCCAGAAAAATATTCTCATAGGGGAAAAACATATATTGGTAAAAAGTGCGCGCATATCTATATGTAGGAATTTAAACTTTTTCAAAAAGCTTTATCATAAAAGAAGCCGCCAATCAAAAGAGTAAATTTTGATTGACGGCTTCTTTTATGATATAAACCCTAAATCACGCAGGTCGGCGTCGATATACTGAATCATCGCGTCGACGCCTGTGTTTATCGCACGCAGGCATAAATCGTCTTTTTCTATCGCATAGCCTTGCTGGCTCATGCGGGCGAGGGGCTCACGCATCCACTTTTCAAGGGCGGCGCAATCGGACGCTTGCGTTGATAATAGCGCTAGCTGATACCGATATGCCTCGTCTCACTCCTCACGATCGTCATAGTAAAACCGCTTGTGGGGTTTATAAACACATACTTGGTGTTCTTCTTCGTGCTCTTCTTCGTTCGCGCCATATGACAAGCCTTTATTTGGTAACAATCGTTGCGCTACACCGAAAGAATAGATCGATGGATTGCTAATCAATTTCTTGTGCCAACGCCTCAATTTCCGCAAGGGTTAGTTCTGTAATCTCTGCGATTTCTTCAAATGGCATATTCTTTTTAAGCGCATTTTTTGCGATTCGTATGATTGCGCCATCAACTCTGGCTTGATTGTCACGCCTTGCCTTTTCTCTCGATTCTTCTAACTTTTTAGAAACAATTTCAACCATCTTGACAATTGCTGATTAATAGACTAAAATTAGGGCATAATAAATGAGAAGGTGGCGAAACACCTTCCCATTTATAGGCACAAGTCGCTTAAAAGGCGATCAGGCTTGCGTAATTAAATTTTATAAAAAAATAACCGCTGACCCTTGGCATATGGGGCGGTTATTTTTTTGTATTTTTATATGTCAAGTACGCAATCAAAGTCGATGCGATTGTGAGAATTAAATAAATCAATTCAAAAGTTGACATTTTGGCTACACCTCCCTTCCAGTTGGATTGAATCAATCCTCCTTTCAGGTCGCAAGCCTAACAAACAAATACGCCCTTATGCACTCGTGCTTGTCTACAATTATAACCACTATAGTAGTGCTTGGCAACCAGCAATTCTTCTAGCTTTTTAGAAACAATTTCAACTCACCTTGACAATCACGGATTAATAGACTAAAATTAGAGCATAATAAATGAGAAGGTGGCGAAACACCTTCCCATTTATAGTACGGAGTCGCTTAAAAGGCGATTAGGCTTGCTTTTATTTTGAGTTTAACAAAAAATAACCGCTGTCCTTAGCATATGGGGCGGTTATTTTTTTGTATTTTTATATGTCAAATACGCAATCAAAGTTGATGCGATTGTGAGAATTAAGTAAATCAATTCAAAAGTTGACATTTTGGCTACACCTCCCTTCCAGTTGGATTGAATCAATCCTCCTTTCAGGTCGCAAGCCTAACAAACAAATACGCCCTTATGCACTCGTGCTTGTCT
>JAVBJY010000208.1:0-21600 GCA_031546735.1 Eubacteriales bacterium | reverse complement strand
GAGCGTTTTGAGGTGGTGCGGCATGTTTGAAACGAGTATAAAGTTGTAGCGTCTGAGGCGTGGCACATCACAAAAAATTGTTGAGGAGGGTTCCATATGTCACACATTACTTCACGTGCAGCGTATAAAACATTAGAAGAGCGGTTAAACCGATTTCCACAAGGGGCGCCGCCGTCGGATACGCTGTACAAAATTCTTGAAATATTATTTTCGGAGCAGGAAGCGGCACTCGTAGCCAAGCTGCCGATTAAGCCATTTACGGCAAAAAAAGCGGCAGGCATATGGAACGTGCCACAGGCAGAAGCAACCAAAATCTTAAACAAACTGGCATCACGCTGTATCCTCATGGACATCGAGGGCGACAACGAGACGACCTATTTATTGCCGCCGCCCATGGCTGGCTTTTTAGAATTTTCGATGATGCGAACGAGAGACGATATCAACCAACATCTGTTGGGCGAATTGTTTTACCAGTATATGAATGTGGAGGAAGACTTTGTTAAGGCGCTCTTTTTCAGCACAGAGACACGCCTAGGACGGGTATTCGTCAACGAAAGCGTCTTGTCGTCGGAGAACGCAGTGCATATTCTTGATTTTGAAAGAGCCAGTCATGTGATCCATACCGCCAAGCATATCGGAATTGGAATGTGCTATTGCCGCCACAAAATGGAGCATGTAGGCAAAAATTGCAAGGCACCCATCGACAACATCTGTATGACCTTCGGGAACGCGGCCGACGCGCTCATCCGCCATTCGTATGCAAGACGCATCGACGCGTCAGAGTGCATGGAGCTTTTACATAAGGCGTTTGAATATGATTTGGTGCAATGCGGTGAAAACGTGCAAAACGATGTTTCGTTTATATGCAATTGCTGTGGCTGTTGCTGTGAGGCGTTGGTCGCGGCAAGGAAATTTGGCAATCTACACCCCGTAGAAACGACAGGGTTTATTCCGATCGTTAATAAAGAGACATGTATAGGCTGTGGAAAATGCAAGCGCGCCTGTCAAATCGAGGTCATTGCGATGGAGGAAGAAGGTCACAAGAAAATTCCGGTCATCAATGAGGACGTGTGCATCGGATGCGGTTTGTGCGCCCGTGTCTGTCCAAACAAGAGTTTGACCTTGCGGCATATCGGCAAAAAAGTCATCACGCCGTCTACATCGGTTCATCGGGTGGTCATGATGGCAATTGAAAAAGGTACGCTGCAAGAATTAATTTTTGACAATCGGGCATTGTATAGTCATCGGGCAATGGCCGCTATTTTGTCTGCGATTCTAAAGTTGCCGCCGGTTAAAAAGGCGATGGCCAGTACCCAGATGAAGTCTGTTTATTTGGAAAAACTGCTTAAAAACTCTTAGAACCTGTTTAATATCTCCATTTTGCGTCTTTTGGGCCAATTTTCCGTTCTGCTGCGTCAGTATTTTCGCTTTGCGAAAACGCGCTACGCGCGCCGGACTGCTTTCCGGTACATGTCAGCGTCTCCTAGCAGAGTTCCTCCGGATATGCGTCGTCGACGCTTTCTTGCACAACAAAAAATTTGCTCCAAAATCCACTAAAAGCGAGATATTAAACAGGTTCTTAGAAAAGCGTTGACAAATTTTTCGATTATAAGTACATTAGTAATTACTTATATACGAGGAGGATCACCATGTCAACATCAAAAAATGTAGCGCGTGTATCGAAAGCCTGTGTCGCCTGTGGAAACTGCGCGATGGTTTGTCCAAAAGGCGCGATATCCATTTACAAAGGCACTTGTGCTGTGCTAGAGGCACAGACATGCATCGGTTGTGGTGTGTGCGCAACATCTTGCCCTGCGGGACTTATTCAGATCGCTTTGCGAGAGGGCGGGGGTGCCGGGCATGCATAAAAAACACTGGCACGACTATATGTGGGTTTTCTCTTTGCTATATTTGACACTAGGATTTGTCAACATCTTATTTGCGTGGCTGGGCATGATTTGCTTTCTGACACCGCTCTTGATGGCGCTTATCGGCGGAAACAAATTGTACTGCAACCGCTACTGCGGGCGAGGGCAACTCTTCCAACTAATTGGTGGCACGTTGTCTATTTCCTCTAACAAAAACCCACCAAAATTTTTATACGCTGCTTGGTTTCGGTATGGCTTTCTTGCTTTTTTCATGACGATGTTTTTGCTGATGGTGTACGCTACATATCGCGTCTTTGCCGGTGCCGATCTAACGGAAACGGTTACGCTTCTTTGGACGTTTAAACTGCCGTGGCATTGGGCGAACCACACCCGCGTGGCACCGTGGATTGCACAATTTGCCTTTGGATTTTATGGCGTCATGCTGACGTCCACGGTGTTGGGGTTTTTGACCATGGGCTTGTTTAAGCCGCGGTCGTGGTGCGTGTATTGCCCCATGGGCACAATGACGCAAGGCATCTGTAAAATAAAATGTGGAAAATAACGCCATCTACGAAGGAAAGAAAAGTCTTTAGTTTCTTAGAGTCTATAAAACCAGGGAGGAACATACACCATGAAAGCACATGCAATCTCATTTATCTTGTTTGCGACTTGTATCCTGTGCGCCTGTAGCAAACAGAATAAGGATACGCCCATGCCGGATCAAAATGTAACGGCTGTGTTAAATACAGAGGCACCAAAACAGGAGGGCACAGACATGGATACAAACAGTACAACCCCCACGTACCACAAAATAACCGACAAAGAAGCCCATGACATGATGGCAGATTCGAAGGCGTATACGCTACTAGACGTGCGAACCGAGGAAGAATTTAACGAAAGCAGAATTGACGGCGCAATGCTGATTCCATTTGACGAGTTGAAGGACAGGGCGGCAGCAGAATTAACCGATAAAGACGCCCGCATCTTCGTATACTGCCGAACTGGGCGGCGAAGCGAAATTGCCGCGAAGGAATTGGTTGCCATGGGCTACACCAATGTGTACGATTTTGGTGGCATCGTCGACTGGACCTACGACACAGTCGGAACAAAAGGATCGGATACAAAATGAAAAAGAATTTTATAGGGCACTGGATCGGGAAAACGGCTGTGACCATGCTGTGTGTGTGTGGACTGATTATAGGCGTGGCACCAGTTGCGTTTGCCCAAACGATCATTACAAGCCCCATTGACGGCAGACCTATCAGCACCGATTATCTCGAAAACCTAACACACATTGCAGACGACACATTTCTCTGTGTCGACAAAGCAAATTTGGATTTTTATTCGGCTATTGAACAGAACAATTATAAGGCGAATAGCCGCAACGTGCGGCAAGAAATAAGAGAAATGGTGCAGGCCAATGATTCTTCTGACACAACCGTCATTCTCAACACGTCTAGCTACTTCACCAATGGTTTGGTTTCGGGGCGTTGTGGTGTAAATTACAAAGAGCTGCAGGAAGGGCTAGATGACCTGTACGCCTTGCTTACAGATCATCCGATGCCGACATACTATGTAAATCTGGTGATGCCGCGCACACTCCCAGAAACGCGCCTCAATAAAATTTGGCGAGACAATGAGAAGCGTTACGGTCTGGCATTTTATTATCTAAAATACCACCCCGACACGCCGCTTAAATCTGATGTCTACAAAAATTTCAGAAGGGTGACACCGTCGCAATATTTGCTCGAATATGGATACGTCGAAAACAAAAGGGCAGAGCTTGGCGAACAGGCGCTAACCGAATGGGAAGCAGAATTTTTAAAGGTATTCAAACAGGATGCAGTCTATGAGCCTTACATGTCAGACATTTACCGCTACAAATTGCCCTATCGCAGTGTATCCGAGATTTTTACAAAGTTAATCAAGTGGCAAGACGCGGGTTTGATTGATGAAATTGTTGTAAGCAGTGATGATTTTCAATTGCCCGATTTTATTTTATATCTGTTTCGCAACGCAGAAAACGAAATTACAGCAGACCAAGGCAAGCCAATCAAATATTCATTTGCCAGAACGTACATGTCCACAGGGCTGTTGAGTTTGACGAGACAGTTGACGTTGGATCGTGGAGAAGCGGTGACACAAAAGGCGCTTAGAGGCGAAAATGACACCGTAAACTTTCTCTTCGGGGTAGACGAGGTACCCCAGTTAATTTACGCCAGAGACTTGGCAAAGAGAAAAAATCTGTCAACAGATTTTAGCGTGCACACCAACACAACAGCCAAAGACAAAAACAATATCGCGAAATTTGATGTCATTGGTGTGAATGATTTGTTGCAACATGATATCTCGTTTGTGTCAAGCGCAAAAACAAAAACAGCCAAGCCAATGGATTTTTATTTGTACAATTACAACGATACAACACAGCCGAAAATCGACAACACGCTTTCCATGATGAAGCAATCATGGGCAGACGGTCACGCCGTTTCCCTCGTCGAAATTTATAGTGAAGCGATGTTAAACACAGGGGACAATGCGTTATTCAAAACGCTTCTGTCGCAACAGCTCGTGCCATCACTTGCCAGCTATAGCGCATGGAACACAAACGCCAATGCCATCGGTCTGGGCGTGGCGCACGCCAGTGTGTACGGCGTTGCAACCGAGACAACCAAAGACGACGCACAGTTTCAAACGGCGCAAACCAAGATGCTGTTGCAGCATTTGATTGAAGATGGGCTGTATACAATCGAGACGAAGCGGGCGTTGTCAAATGCCCACTACATTCCACCGGAGCATGACATCAAAAACTTCTCAAATGACCAGACACTATACGACGCCTTAAAGCCAGAGCGGGTTTTGGATGTGTTTAATCAAGCCAGTGAGATGGAGGTTTCGTTGAAAAGATATTATTTTCCGTGGGGACGAACGTTTGAATGTTATCTTGATTTCGACTGTACGCCAAAAATAGAAAAGACGGAGCCAAACTGAGGAATCAGTCTGGCTCCGTCTTTTTACTATTGTTTTTCTACACCCAAATGGATTTGTTCGCCGTTGACGGTCCACTGTTTTTGATAACAGCCGTCTGCAAATTTGTCGGCCACAATCGCATCGGCCAAAACGTCCAATTTGATTTGCGCTTCATTTCGGGCAAAAATATCTGAAAGCCTTGTGTTGTCACGGTGGTACACGTTGATTCGGTCTAGCACTTCAAAGCCAGCCTCTTTACGCATCGTTTGAAGTTTGCTGATTAACTCGCGCACAAATCCTTCTTCGATTAATTCGTCTGTTAAGTTCGTGTCGATCACGACAGTTGTGTTTTTATATGATTCTGACACGAAGCCGCCTTTTTGGGCAGATTCGATGAGAAGATCGGCTTCTGTTAACACCACATCGACGCCCTCAACCACAAAGCACATGCGGTTGTTCGTTTTTAACTCGTCCATAAGCGCACTGCCGTCAGGATGGTTTGCCAACGCTTCACCAATTTTTGGTACGAGCTTACCGTATTTTGGCCCCAATGTTTTTAATTGTGGTTTGAATTTGTAGGTTGTAAAATTCTCGATATCCGTTTTAAACTCGATTGCCTTGATGTTTAACTCGTCACAGACGATATCGGTGTACATTTTTTCCAATTGTTTTTCTGCTTTTATATACATCATGCCAATTGGTTGACGGTTTTTAATGTTGGCTGTATTTCTTGCGGCACGTCCAGCGACGACGATGCTCAAAACCGAATCCATGTTGGCTTCAAGGTCTTTGTCGATGTACGACTTGTGAAGGGCAGGGAAGTCACAGAGGTGAACACTCTCAGGCGCTGTGGCATCTACTTTTTTCACAAGATTGAGGTATATATTTTCGGCCATAAACGGAATAAAGATGGCCGATAGTTTTGTCACGGTTACAAGGGCTGTGAACAGCGTCATGTAGGCGTTGATTTTGTCTTGCGGCATGTCACTGACCCAGAAACGTTCACGACTGCGGCGGATGTACCAGTTGCTTAATTCGTCCACAAAATCGCTTAAAGCACGAGACGGCTCTGTCAATCGATAATTGGAAAGATTTTCGTCTACACATTCAACCAACGTGTTCAGTTTGGATAAAATCCATTTGTCCATCGGTGGAAGACTATCATAATCGAGGGTATACGCTGTCGGGTCAAATTTGTCAATTTCGGCATACAAAATATAAAAGGCATAGGTGTTCCAAAGTGTGCCCATAAATTTTCTTTGCACTTCATTGACTGCTTCTTCGTAAAAACGGCTTGGCAACCAAGGCGCGCTATTTGTGCAGAAATACCAGCGCACGGCGTCTGCCCCTTGCTTGTCTAACACCGACCACGGGTCGATGACATTGCCTTTGTGCTTGCTCATCTTTTGACCGTCTTTGTCTTGCACATGCCCAAGCACAATGACATTTTTGTAAGGAGATTCGTCAAACAGCAAAGTCGAAATGGCCATTAATGTGTAAAACCAACCTCTTGTTTGGTCGATTGCTTCAGAGATAAAATCGGCCGGGAAGTTTTGGTCAAACAATTCTTTGTTTTCAAACGGATAGTGCAACTGCGCAAACGGCATGGAACCAGAGTCAAACCAGCAGTCAATGACTTCAGACACCCGGGTCATCTTGCCGCCGCATTGCGGACAGTTTAAGAAGACGTTGTCGATGTATGGTTTGTGAAGTTCGATTTCTTCAGGCACATGGTCGCTCATGCTCCGCAATTCTTCGATGCTCCCGATGGCATGGAAGTGCCCGCAGGTACATTCCCAAATTGGAAGAGGGGTGCCCCAGTAGCGTTCGCGGCTTAATCCCCAGTCGATTACGTTTTCAAGGAAATTGCCAAAGCGTCCGTGTTTCACGTTGTCGGGTAGCCAGTTGACGGTTTCGTTGTTTTTCACAAGTTTGTCACGAACGGACGACATTTTGATGAACCATGTATTGCGCGCATAATAAAGAAGCGGCGTGTCGCATCTCCAACAGAACGGATAGTTATGTTCGTAATCTTCTGCTTTGAAGAGTTGTTTTGTTTCTTTTAGATGTGCGATGATTTTTGGGTCGGCGTCTTTTACAAATAGCCCAGCCCATTCTTTTACTTCTGGCACAAATTTGCCTTGTTCGTCCACAAACTGTACAAACGGCAAGTCATAAATTTTGCCCACTCTGGCATCGTCTTCACCAAAGGCAGGAGCCGTATGCACGATACCTGTGCCATCTGTCAACGTAACATATCCATCACAAACGACGATAAAGCCCTTCTTATCGCTGTTGATTTCGTAAGAGAATAGCGGTTCGTACTCCATATTTTGCAGTGTTTCGCCTTTAAATTCTTCTATAATCTCAAAGTCTTCGCCTAAAACGGTACCGGCAAGGGCAGACGCCATAATATAGGTTTCGCCGTTTTGCTTAATTCTAGCGTATGTTTCGTTTGCATTGACAACAAGCGCCACGTTTGACGGCAACGTCCATGGTGTCGTCGTCCAGGCAAGAAGATATTCGTTGTCTGCGTTCTTCACTTTAAATTTTACATAGACGGATGTTTCTTTTACGTCTTTGTAGCCTTGTGCCACTTCATGACTAGAAAGAGCCGTGCCACATCGTGGGCAGTAAGGCACGATTTTGTGACCCTTGTATAAAAGATTTTTGTCCCAGATTGTTTTTAATGCCCACCAAACGGATTCGATGTAATCGTTGTGGTAGGTGACATAGGGGTTGTCCATGTCGGCCCAAAAGCCAACACGGTCACTCATCTCACGCCATTCGGCTTCATATTTCCAAACGCTTTCTTTACACTTTTTGATAAACGGCTCTACGCCGTATTTTTCGATTTCGGGCTTGCCACTAATCTTTAACAGCTTCTCGACTTCAAGCTCTACAGGTAGCCCGTGGGTATCCCATCCGGCTTTTCGTAGCACCTTGTAGCCCTTCATCGTGCGATATCTTGGGATTACATCTTTTACAACCCGTGTGATGATATGGCCAATGTGGGGCTTGCCATTTGCCGTGGGGGGGCCGTCATAAAAGGTAAATATTGGCTTTCCGTCTCTTGCATCTATACTTTTTTGAAAGATGTTGTTTTTCTTCCAAAATTCTAAAATCTCTTGTTCTCTTTTCACAAAGTCCAAGTTGGTCGTCACTTTATCGTACACAAACATAACCTCCTACAAGTACATTCAATTAATCGTGCGCGGTGCTAAAAAAACTAGATCCATTGTATATTTTAAACTACCCAATAGAGTATACATTTACCACAATAATTTGTAAAGAAAATTCCATGCAAAATTTCGTGTGTATCAATGTTGGAGTGAGGAGCAGAAAATCAAAGGATTGCAGATTTTTATTGGGGCGTGTATAATGGTATCAATTTACAGGTCTTGAGACGTAGTATACAATACACAAATGAGGAGAGATTGTTTTGTTGATGCAATGGTTGAAAAAAAAGGAGACATTTTATATCGGCATGATCATTGTGTCCGTGGTGATGGCCAATGCCTTAATCTTTGCTTTTACGGGGCTTAGGCCGTGGCAGCCCAATCCGTACAATTCTTATACGCTACAGGCGATAAGTTGGCTACAAGGGCGCCTGGATTTGTTGGAAAATTATTCACATCTAGAGCTTGCCGTTTACAACGGGAAGGTGTTTGTCACGTTTCCGCCATTTCCTTCGGTGATCATGTTACCCTTTGCGCTTATGTTTCAGGAAAATACACCAGATCACTGGATTAATCTTTGCTTCGGCATTGGCATGGCCATTTGTGCATACAAAATTGCAAAATTATACATCGAATCAGACATTACGGCATTTTTCTTGAGCCTGTTTCTGTGTATCGGAAGTAACTTTCTCTTTTTAACGGTGACAGGGTGGGTCTGGTTTTTGGCACAAGTGATGGGTTCGTTTTTTACACTGCTCAGTTTTTATTTTGTGCTTGCCAAGAAAAATAATAGGCTGTATGATGGGCTATCCCTTTTGTCGTTGGCGTGTGCCCTTGGGTGTCGCCCATTTCAAATCATTTATCTGCCCATTGTGCTCTATCTCATGTATCAGCCATTTATGCACGTCGAACAAAAACGATTATGGCGGTTTGTTCGTTATCTCTTGATTGTATCCATTCCGGCGATTTTGTTGGGATGCTTCTTTATGTGGCTGAACTGGTCCAGATTTGGCAATGTATTTGAGTTTGGTCACAACTACTTGCCAGAGCATTTAGAGTCAGAACACGGGCAGCTAAGCACATTTTATTTGCCAGGAAATTTAAGAGGGCTTTTTGCACTGCCAAGCTTTGATGAAAGAGGAATAGTGCATTTTCCACAATTCAATGGTGCTGCGTTCTGGCTTGTCAGCCCAATAGTTGTTGTCTATTTTTTCTCTTTGGTTGTAATGAGTATCAAAAAATATCGGGTGCACGATGACACAGTTTCGCCCAACGCAACTCTTTTGTTTTTGCCCTTTGCGCTTGTTGTTTTGCACTTGATCCTTTTGTGCATGCACAATGTAATGGGGGGGTGGCATTTTGGGCATCGCTATACGTTAGACGCATTGCCAGGAATGTTTTTTGGGCTGGTTTACATACTTTCGTTCTTACTGAAAAAAGAGGGCACACAAGAAAAGTTTATCGCACTGTGCACGCCACTGTTTTTGCTGGGGCTGGGGCTTAATTTAATCGGTACCATTCACATCTATCTGGGCATATTATAGAAACAAAAAAATACCACAATCCAATGGAGGAGAAAATCCATTTGGTTGTGGTATTTTTTGTCAACTCGCATGACGCCATGTCATATAAGTCTTTAGCGCTGCTCGACAAGAAATTTTATGGATGTTTTTAATTCGCCGTCTACCTCAATTTGCGAAAAAGCGGGGATTGTGATCAGTTCTATGCCATTTGGGGATACATACCCGCGGGCGATGGCAATGCTTTTTACGGCTTGGTTGACGGCACCGGCACCGATGGTCTGAATTTCTACTTTTTGGTTGGTTCTGGCGATTGCAGCGATGGCGCCGGCTACAGATTTTGGCTGTGAAGTGGATGATACTTTTAAGACTTCCATGTTTTTTCCTCCTAAGCAAGTAAGTATATAGGTCTATGATAAACATTTGGAGCAATAAATATTCATCCGAATTAAAATATACGCCACGTGGAGCATTACATGAGATAAAGCACTTCAAAAATAACAAGCTACTCTGGCCGCGCCTGCGGTCTTAGCGCCGTTTTGGAATTGCGTTCTGGGCCGCATTCTGTTCGGCCTCTTTTTTGCTTTTCCCTTCGCCTGTGCCTAAAATGCGATTCTCATGAAGGACGTTTACAACAAACACCTTATCATGGTCGGGCCCTGTCTCTTTTACAATCGTATACTCGATTGGCGATTTGCTGTTCTTTTGAATCAATTCTTGCAAATAAGTCTTGAAATCAGAGGTCTTGAACTTGTTGCGCAAGTCAAAGACGTCATCCTCCATTGTGCCAAGAATGAAGCCTCTTGCGCAATCAATGCCACCGTCTAAATAGATGGCACCAATAATTGCCTCAAACGTGTCAGCAAGAATAGAATCGCGGCTACGCCCGCCTGTGTTCTCTTCTCCGCGTCCGAGCTTGAGGTATTTGCCCACATGAAGCGATGTGGCGGCTTTGGCGATTGATGTCTCACACACGATGCTGGCACGAAGCTTGGTCAGCTCGCCTTCTGGTAATTCGTCAAAGTGCTTAAAGATATAATCACTGATGACCAATTCTAAAACAGCGTCACCTAAAAATTCGAGACGCTCGTTACTGTCAGGTGACTCCTTTTTAAATTCGTGGGCATATGAGCTATGCGTCAATGCCCTGTCTAGTAAAGCTTTGTCTTTAAATTGATAGTGCAAAAGACTTTCCATTGTTCTTTTTGCCTCCTGTTTTTGGTTAATCTATCCTAAGGAACGTTCAAATAATAACTATGAATTTGCGCGGTCTATTTCGTGCAATGTTGCGTCAGCAGAACCCGCCCATAGCTCCACTATGAACGGAACCTGCTTCCTTGCCTGGCACGAAATATCCACACGCAAATTCAACAGTTATTATTTTCACGTTCCTAATGGTACAATGACGCGTACGATGTCGGCGATTGTTTTGATACGAACGGCCTCTTCATGCGAGATCTCTACAGAAAATTGCTGTTCGACGTCGGCAAGAATCTGAAAAACGTCAAGAGAATCGGCACCCAAATCTTCTACTAGCGAAGTTTTTAACGTGACAGATTTTTCAGACACATTCATATGCTTGCATATTAGTTTCTGAATTTTATAGAATTCCATACATCAACACTCTAATCATTTTGAATTTTATTGATAATATCACTTTCGATGAATAAAGAACACTGGTTGATGGCACCCACAATGTCTCTTGCCTTGGCGCTACCGTGCGCCTTCACGACGAGGGATTTAAGCCCAAGAAAGGGAGCGCCGCCCACATCCGAGTAGTCAAATCGGCGTTTTATATTCTTGAAGGCTTTAGAAGCAAGCAGAGCGCCTATTTTGGACAGTGTCGAAGACATCAGCTCTTCCTTCACCAAGGAGAGGATCGCCGTGCCAAAGCCCTCTGTGTACTTTAAAATGACATTGCCGACGAACCCGTCGCAGACAATGACGTCTGCCACATCAGAAGGTAAATCTCTCGCTTCAACGTTGCCAACGAAATGAATGTTGGTTTGTTGTGCCAAAAGTTCGTGGGCTTCCTTCGTCAGCGCATTGCCTTTTTCACGTTCTACGCCTATGTTGACAATGCCCACGCGAGGATTTTTGATGTTTTGCATGTTTTCGACGTAGATTGCACCCATCTTGGCAAACTGTACAAGATAAGATGGCTTACAGTCTACGTTGGCACCGGCATCCATAAGAAAATAAAATCCTTTTTTGTTTGGGATCAGTGTGCCGAGGGCAGGGCGCTCAATGCCTTTGATACGCCCCACGATGACCGTGGCACCAGTTAAAAGGGCACCGGTGTTGCCGGCCGACACAAAGGCTTTGGCTTTGCCTTCCTTTACAAGGGTAAGGCCGACGACGATAGAGGAATCTTTTTTGTTTTTGATTGCCACTGTGGGCACTTCATCGGTGCCGATGACCTCGGATGCTCCGACGACCTTCATTCGTGTTTTGTCATATGTGTATTTTGCAAGTTCTGCCTCAATTTTATTCTCGATTCCGACCAATAAAATTGTGATGTCACTTTTATTATTTTTTAGGGATTCGACAGCGCCTTTTACGATTTCGAATGGGGCGTTGTCGCCGCCCATTGCATCTAGTGCGATGACGTTCATAGGAGCGCCTCCTTTTTTATATGCTAGGAAAGTGCTTCGCACTGTTCCTAGCCGCGACCAGTCGCGGTGCTTCATGAGCAGAGGTTAAAAGTTTGCAGAGCAAACTTTTTTATACAAAGAAAGGCAGCCATAAAGGCTGCCATTTTTTTGTATGCTAGAAAAGTGTTTTGCACAATCTCTAGTCGCGGCTTGCCGCGGTGCTTCATAAATCGTGGTAAAAAAGTTTGCAGAGCAAACTTTTTTATAAACATATAAAATTATTCTGCTTGTTTTAATACAAGCTTTTTACCATAAGAACCACAAGATTTGCAAACTCTGTGAGACATGACCAACTCACCACATTTGCTGCAAGGCGCTAAGTTAGGCATAGCGATTTTCCAAGTTTGTGCTCTTCTTTTATCTCTTTTGGATTTTGACATCTTACCTTTAGGACAAATAGACATTATGACACCTCCTTATTAAAAGCAATATCGGTTACACGTACACGCGCATCGCTTCACTGAGGGAAGAGGGCGCGCAGTTTTTCAAATCTGGGATCGAGAACATGGCCAGAACACTGACAGGTGGAATTGTTTAAATTTACACCACAAGAAGGGCATAGACCTTTACAATCCGCATGACATACAAATGTCATGGGTAGATTTAGAATCACAGCGGAAGTAATAGCAGGCACTACGTCAATCATATGATCCGAGAAATCCCAAATTTCCTTTTCGATATCGCCAGAAGTACAAAACATTTCATCCACATCAAATAAAATTGTTTTAGATACGGAATCAAGACACGATTCACAGTCAAAGTGTAAAACTGCCGAAACGGTGCCGGTCAGCCTATAAGCATCACAATCGGGTGCATTCGCTGCTGTTCTTGTCAGTGTGCCACATAAATCAACCGGGACACAATTGTCCTTTAGAAGATAAGAGGCAGACAAGGGAACAACAAATGAACATGAAACAGGCAGAGAGACAATGCCATTTATATCAAAACGCAAAAGAATCACCACCCACACTCATCTCTGAAATCGTATAAAACCCCAAAGACGCCGACTTTTTCAAACTTAAATCGCGTGAGATAAATACCTTGAACATTATATATAGATTGTGATTATTTGTCAAGAAGTTCTTTCGTATCGCGGGCAATGACAAGCTCCTCGTTGGTAGGAATGACAAGCAGACGTACTTTAGAATCTGCCGTTGCAAAATCAATTTCTTTGCCTCTGCAATTGTTTTTCTCATGGTCAACAGAAGCGCCTAAAACATCTAAGTACGCACAGATGGCTTCACGTGTTGCAAAGCTGTTTTCACCGAGACCGGCTGTAAACACGATTGCATCAACACCATTCATGGCAATGGCATATTCGCCAATGTATTTTGCTACCTTATAATGGAACACGTCAAGCGCGATACCAGCACGTTCGTTGCCGTCTTTGAATGCCGATTCGATATCTCTAAAGTCACTAGAAACGCCGGATAAACCGAGAACGCCAGATTTTTTGTTCATGATGTTGTCGACGTCTGTATTGGAGATGTTTTCTTTGTTCATCAAAAACGAAACGATAGCGGGGTCGATATCACCGCTTCTTGTGCCCATTACAAGGCCTTCGAGAGGGGTAAAGCCCATGCTTGTGTCAACCGATTTGCCACCGTCGATGGCGCAAACACTGCCGCCGTTGCCCAAATGGCATGTGATGATTTTTAACTGTTCGCTTGGCTTGCCAAGCATCACAGCGGCTCTTGCTGCAACATATTTATGGCTGGTGCCGTGGAAACCGTAGCGGCGTATTTTATATTTTTCATATAGCTCATATGGCAATGCATAGAGGTATGCTTTTTTTGGCATTGTCTGATGGAACGCCGTATCAAATACAGCGATTTGTGGCAGACCGGGCATGATGGCTGCACAAGCGCGGATGCCGATTAAGTTTGGTGGATTGTGCAAAGGGGCAAGCTCGCTACACACTTCAATGGCCTTGATGACTTCATCGTCAATCACGACGGAAGAGCTAAAAAACTCGCCGCCATGTACCACTCTGTGGCCAACTGCATTGATTTCCTTCACGTCTTGGATCACGCCATGGTCTTTGTCAAGCAAACAGGCCACAACCAATTTCACTGCGTCCATATGGTCTTTCATCGGTTGCTCGATTGAAAAGCTGTCTTTGCCTTCGGGTGAATGTTTGAGGTTTGAACCATCAATACCGATTCTCTCGCACAAACCTTTTGCCAGCACAGATTCATTTTCCATGTCAAACAATTGATATTTTAGGGAGGAACTGCCACAATTTAAAACAAGTATATTCATATTGAAAAAATCTCCTTCGATTATTTGGATTGGGCTTGTACAGCAGTAATGGCAACAACACCGACGATGTCTTCAGCGACGCAACCACGCGATAAGTCATTGACTGGTTTTGCGATGCCTTGGGTGATCGGGCCATACGCTTCTGCTTTTGCAAGTCTTTGTGTTAATTTGTAGCCGATATTGCCCGAATCAAGGTCAGGGAACACCAAAACATTGGCATGACCGGCAACAGAATTGCCCGGTGCTTTTTGTTGCCCGATGCTTGGAACGATTGCCGCGTCAAGTTGGAACTCGCCATCTAATTTTAAAGAAGGATTTTCAGCCTTTGCGATTTTGGTTGCTTCTACCACTTTGTCAACGTCGGCATGTTTTGCACTGCCCATGGTAGAGTGAGAGAGCATTGCAACAACGGCCTCAGCTTCCACGAGTTGGCTAAAAGATGCAGCAGAGCATTTCGCAATTTCTGCCAATTCTTCTGCGTTTGGATTTTGCACCAATCCGCTGTCAGCAAAAATGAACATGCCATTGTGACCGTACTCACAGTCAGGCACAACCATTATGAAAAATGCAGATACCATTTTCGTGCCTGGCGCTGTTTTTAGGATTTGAAGGCAAGGTCTTAACACGTTTGCGGTGGCATTTACAGCACCGGCAACCATACCGTCTGCAAGCCCTTGTTTCACAAGCATTGCGCCTAAGTAGAGGGCATCTTTCTTTAACAAATCAGTGGCTTGCTCAAGCGTCATGCCTTTGGATTTTCTAAGATCGTAAAGAGTTGTACTTAGGTTGTCCATTTCTGCGTAAGAAGCAGGGTCGATGATGGTTGCCTTCGAAAGATCGAAGTCGCCCGCCGCCTGCTCAATAGCGGATTTGTTGCCGATTAAAATGACATTGGCGATCTCTTCTTGCAAAACAATGTGTGCCGCTTCTAGCGTTCTGATGTCAAGAGCTTCGGGTAAAACAATTGTTTTTTTGTCGGCTTTTGCACGAGCCTTAATCGTTTGGAGAAAATTCAAGGATAAAACCCCTTTCATGGATAATGTAAGATTTTTGGTATAGCGGTCTGGCAAAAAAAACCAGACAACACTCATAAAAGTATTATAAACAATATAGCAACGATACACAATAGAGTTTTCGAAAAATTTACGCAATGGTGTGGCATCGTGCTTAAGGCAGATGCACTGATCTATTTTTGAAGACACCAACAAGGGGTGATCCAAAATACAACGACCTGTATTTTGGATCACCCCCGTATGTCTTATTCTAAGAAAAGGAATTTGTCCAAGTCGAGCAAGAGCTGAACGTCGTCCCCAATTTTACCGATGTTACGGATAAATTGATTCTGGAACTTAAGCTTTGCACTCGGAGGACTCGAAATCTTTTCTTCTGGTATATACATCACTTCGTTTACCGTATCCACAATAATACCAACGGTATAATGTTCATATTCGATGACAACGATACAGGTCAACGAATCATATTCTTTTGACATTTTTCGAAAGCGGCTTCTGGCATCAATAACAGGGATGATAGAGCCTCTTAGGTTAATAATGCCTTTTAAATAATCTGGCGCATCTGGAATCCAAGTGATGGCACAGATTGTAATAATTTCAACGACATGGCTGATCTCGATGCCATATTGTTCATCGTCTACTCGAAAGGTGAGGTACTTATCTCTTGTGGTATCCTCTTCCTGCATGGCTCCTTCTTCAAGAACCAGTTGATCACTGTCTGACATAATACTTGTACCCCCTTATTTTATTTATCAAAGAATCCGGCTACATCGATAATCAAGCTGATGTCGCCGTTGCCTAGTAACGTACAACCACTAATGCCTTTGATTTTTTTGATATATTTCGGAATGGATTTGACAACCACTTGTTGTTCGCCAATCAATTCGTCAACAAACATACAGATCGTCTGCCCTTCGTTTTCGACCATAATCATAATACCATCTTCAAGATTTGTAATCTCTGTCTGGGCATTAAAGAACTCATACAAACGAATCACGTTGTACACTTCGCCTCTTACGGTGATCATCTCGTTGCCATCAGGATCGGCGAAGATGTTTTCGCGCCGAGGCTTGAACGATTCTTGGATCGAAGCAATCGGGATTGTATATTTGGCTTCACCCATACGAATGAGCATGCCTTCGATAATGGCAAGGGTGAGCGGTATTTTTAAAACAGTGGTGGTGCTTTCGCCTGGTTCAGATTCAACCAAAACAGAACCGCCAACTGCTTCAATATTTGTAGAAACAACATCCATGCCTACGCCACGTCCCGAAAACGTTGTTACTTGCTCGTTTGTTGAAAAGCCAGGAAGGAAGATGAATTGGTAAATCTCTCTATCGGTGTATTCGCTCTCGTTTTTACGAAGAAGCCCATTGGCTCTGGCTTTTTTCATGATCGAATGCTTATCAAGACCGCCGCCATCATCTTTGATGATGATTAAAACATCACCGCCAGAATTTTTGGCTTCTAGCAACACAGTACCCGACTCGGGCTTGCCCACAGATTTTCTTTTTGCTTTGTCTTCGATGCCGTGGTCAACAGAGTTTCTGACAATATGCATAAGAGGATCAGAGATGTGTTCGATGATGTTTTTGTCCACTTCTGTTTCTTCGCCGACGATTTCGAGGCGTACTTCTTTGCCAAGTTGTTTACACATATCTCGTACGATTCGATGCATCTTGAAGAATGTGTTAGACAGTGGAACCATTCGCATCGACATGACTGTATCTTGCACGTCGTTAATAATTTTTCTAAGTTGTCTTGCGGATTTATTGAAGTTTTCGAGTTCTAACCCGTCAAGATCTGGATTTTGTGTCGTCATTGCTTCTGCAATGACAAGTTCACCCATCAAATTAAGCAATTGGTCAAGCTTACCGATACTCACACTAATCATGTGCTGTGCAGCCGGTTGGGCTTTTTTGGCTGCGGGATTTGCAGGCGCGCTGGATGACACATCATCATTGGTTATTTCGGGCTCAGCAATCACTTGTGGCGCAAGAACTGTATCCATTTGAATCACTCCTTCCTCTGCAGTTGGTATGGTTTGTTCTGCGGCTATTCGTTCAGAGCTGACTGCGGTTACAGTTAAGTCTTTCAAGAATACGGTTTGGAATAGATGTTTATAGATTTCATCATAGCTTTTGGCAGTTGTTAATGTCATACGGAAACCATTTTTCCGGATAACGGGTATGGCTCCTTCGTCAATGATATCCTCCGGAATGTGGCTAATATCTGTACAAAGCGGTTTCAAATTGTGGACAATGGTGTAGGCACGTACGTTTTCCATTTCGCAACCATCTTCAAAGGAAACAAAGGCTTCGAAGGTACTGAGTGTTTGGGACGTGGGTGCAACAGCCACGGCAGCGCCGCTCGAATCGATAATCGCCAACTCGATGTCTCGTACATATAAAACTTCTTCTAATGCGGCATACAGCTCGTCATAAGACTTAGGCGAATTAAATTCGAAGTGAAAGCCATTCATTCGAATGATGTTCTCGGACTCTTCTGCGATTACGTCTTCAGGTTGCTGAACGACGTCGAAAATGCTGTCTTTTAAATTATGAAGAAGTGTAAACACACGCACATTTTCCATTTCACAATCTTCTTGAAAATAAATGGAGGATTTGTAACGGGGCATATTACTTACATCAACTTTGTGTACAGGAGCAATCGGCTTTGCAGAGGTTCCGCCCGCATTGTCAGCAGAACCGGATTGACCTTTTGTTTTACTGCTAGAAGAACCTTCTTTAATTTGTTTTAGATAACCGGTAATTTTATTGAAGGTGTCAGTTGGGTCGCCGTCGCAAGTGCCAGTTGCTTCGACTTTGCCCATTTCTACCTTAATAAAATCCATACCTTCGAGAACGTAATCCGTCAAAAGTGAGTTATCGATACCCACTGGATTTTCTTCTCGCAGATAGTAGAACAAGTCTTCAATAGAATGCGCCGCTTTAGAAATGCTGTCAAAAAGCATCATGGCAGCAGAACCTTTTATCGTGTGCATAATTCTAAAAATTTCGTTAATATCATCCATCGTGTATTCGGATTCGCTACTAATGACGTTTTGTTCCAACTGCTCTAACAGTTGATTCATTTCGTAGATAAACATATCCATCATGGACTCTCTTGAAAAATCAGCCAAGAAACATCACCCTTTTCTTTTTTATTTTATCATCTTAAGCATAATGAAATTATAAACCTTTATGTAAAAATTTCAAGCCTCTTACTATATTTATTAAAATATATATTTAATCGTTACAATTTTCTGTACAAAGCGGGCATGAGGTACTTAAATTTTGTACTTGTATGGTTTAATGATTCAGAATGACCGATGAAGAGGTAGCCGCCCATATCCATCGCATCATAGTATTTAGAAACGAGTTTGTCTCTTGTTTCATTATCAAAGTAGATCATCACGTTACGGCAAAAGATAACATGGAACTTCTTTTTAAATGGAAAGCGATCATCCATCAGGTTAAATTTTCGGTAAGTGATACGTTTTTTTATTTCATCTGTCACGATCATGTTATCGGCGTCGTATTTTTGAAAATATTTGTTTTTCCATTCAGGGGCTAACGGCTTGATTTGGTCATTGGAATAAATGCCCTTGGTGGCTTTTGTAAGAACAGTTGTGGAGATATCGGTGGCAAGAAGCTCTGTGTTCCAATTGCCGGGCTTATCTTTAAAGTAATCGTACATCATAATTTGCAATGTGTAGGATTCTTCACCGGAAGAACAGCCCGCACACCAGACCCGCAGGTCATGGTCTTTGATCGTTTCTTCTAGATAGGGGAGGACTGTGTCTCTGAAGTAGTAAAAATGATCTACTTCGCGCATAAAAAAAGTATGATTTGTCGTAATCCGGTCAATAAAGCGCATGGTGGCTTCGCCTGATTTGTCAGCGATGAGGTAAGAAAAGTATTGCGAAAAATCTTCAAAGCCCAGTTCGGTTAATATGGTGCGGAGCCTTGAGTAAACAAGTGATTTTTTTTCATCGCCCAATTTAATGCCGTAATTGTCTTTAATGTAATCACGGATTTGGGCAAACTCCTTATCAGTAATATCTTTCATAAAGCGATTCACCTTCACATCGGTTATTTTGCACTTCACAGAAGTACAGATTGACGTTATTATATCGATTATACATAATTATTAGGATGATGTCGATACTTTATTTTAAATATAATGATATTTTGAAAATTTAATGGGGGAACGAGAATGAATGTTGGAATTGTCGTAGAATATAATCCATTTCACAATGGTCATAAGTTACAAATTAAAAAAATCAAGGCGGAAGACAGCCGCCAAAATTGTATCGTTGTGATGAGTGGCAATTTTGTACAGCGGGGGGAACCTGCGCTATTTGATAAATGGGTGCGGACAGAAATGGCGCTTTTAAACGGTGCCGATATGGTGCTAGAGCTGCCGATATTTTATGCAACGGCGGGTGCTGATTTGTTTGCGTATGGTGCGGTTTGTGTTTTAGAAAAAACAGGGATTATCGATAAGCTTTGCTTCGGGACAGAAACGGGTGACATTACAGCACTTGATAAAATTGCAGACGTGTTGGTACACGAGTCGGAAGCGTTTTCATACACACTAAAAAAAGAATTAAGCACAGGTGTCAGCTTTCCGAAGGCGCGAATGCATGCACTGTCACATCTGTTGCAACAAGACTTGCATGAGCTGGAACAGCCCAATACAATTTTGGCATTAGAATATATGATTGCGCTTAAGAAAATCGGGAGCAAGATCGAGCCTTTTACAATCAAACGAGAGGGTGCGTCTTATCATTCGAAAGAGCTTGGGGGAACGATTGCCTCGGCAACGGCCATCAGGCATGCCGTGAGCCAAGGCAATATTGCCGACGCACTCTGTGCGATCCCTGACAATTGCCGACCGCTATTTTTAAAATCTCTTGCCAGTGTGCATACCCTCGATGACTATTCGTCGGTGCTTCATTACATTTTACGCACAAAATCGAAGGACGATATCGCGTCAATTTGCGACATTTCAGAAGGGCTTGAAAATCGAATTTTATTAAATGCAAATGGATGCATGATTTCTGAATTAATAGGCAAAATAAAAACGAGAAGGTATACGTATACAAGGTTGCAACGTGCTTTAATACATGTTATTCTGGACATGACGAAGTCGGATTTGAAGGCGTACCGCCCGCCATTTGGGCCTAGGTATATTCGAGTGTTGGGGTTTCGAAAAGAGAAAGAATACATATTAAAGGACTTAGTAAAAAAAGCAAAGGTGCCGGTGTTAATCAATCTAAAAGAGAGTAGGAAACCGACATCAAAGTTTGCGGAAGATAGAGGTGCCATGAATAGTCTGGCCAAGGAAATTATGTCAACAGATATCTATTTTCTAAATGAAGCCGCCCAGTGCGAATTTAGAAAACCACCGATCATTATTTGAAAACACATGAAGCAGGAAAAATATACCATTGTAGACGATTCTCAAAGTATTGTTGAACAAATCGATTATTGTCTTTAATGGGAATGGCTATATACTATATTATATAGCATGGGGAATAGTATAACATAATTTATTGAACAGGGGATGCTACTATGGACTATAAGAAAGTGGTTACAAAGACGATTGGGAATAATATTAGACATGAGCGCAATAAAAGAGAATTGACAATTGAGGAATTGTCCGAATACTTAGACATTACGCCCGGTTTTTTAGGTTTGATTGAAAGAGGCGACAGGGGTACCAACGTTGCTAATTTATGTCGTATTTCTGAATTTTTTAGCATTACATTAGACGATTTGATTCGAGGGGATAGAGAAGATCATCCAGAGGGTATCGTTGCAGAGCCTTCTATTTCTGAAAAGAAAAAAAATAAATACTCGACCGCGATTAGTTTATTCAAGGGTTTGAATGACTTGGAATTAGAATTTATTATTTCAACAATGAAGAACATTCGAAAACTTAGACCAAAAGAATTTGATAGCGAAAAGGACATGGATAGTGAGGACAGCGAAGAATAAATCGCTGTGATCGTATAATTTAATCCCCGAGTAAACAAAAAGGACGATACCGAGTTGGTATCGTCCTTTTTGTTTAGGAATGGGAAAAGAGTGAAAATGGAAATTCGTTGGGCGGGGGAGAGATCGGAAGAG
>JAVBJY010000205.1:0-2905 GCA_031546735.1 Eubacteriales bacterium | reverse complement strand
TCTGTCTGCCAGATGCTTGATTGCATCAGGAAAATTATAATTTTCCATTTTCATGACGAACCCGATGACATTTCCAGACGCGCCACACCCAAAGCAGTAATAAATCTGCTTGTCCGCACTCACACTAAAAGAAGGTGTGTGTTCCTTATGAAACGGGCACAAACCAAAGTGATAGTTGCCTTTTTGTTTGAGCGCAGTATAAGAACCGACAACGTCTACAATATCGTTGCCCATTCTCACTTCTTCTAATACATATTGCGAATAAAACATATTCATTTCACTCCAATATAACACAAATTCGACACAAATCTGCAAATCCCTTTTTTATTTTTACGAGAGCAACTCTTCATTTATCTTCAATGCGAACCGATCGGTCATGCCCGCGACATAATCACCAACAACTTGCATGGGCGGCTCTCCATTTAAAACCATATTCACAAACCCTCTGGGGAGATTTTCTATATTTTGCGCATAATGATGAAATAAATTCGCAATAACGGCACGATGTTTTTCAGATTCGGCGGTGTGGTTGCTCAGCTCGTATACGTGGGAGAACAAAAATTTTCTGATTTCGTACATCGCGGTTCTGGCCGACGGCGCCATCACAATGTCGGCCCCGCTGTTTTCGATGACGCTCTTCACTAAAAAATCGATACGCTCGCCACATGTGTTGCCAAGCAAGGCGATGCAGTGCTTTGGCAACTCGTCCTCATGGATCATGCCGTTTCGGACGGCATCATCGATATCGTGGTTGACATAGGCGATCTTATCCGAAATTTGCACCACCCGCCCTTCCAGCGTCATGGGGTGCCCGTTCGTCCTGTGGTTTCGGATGCCGTCTAGCACTTCGAGCGTCAGGTTCAGCCCTTTTCCGTCTCGCTCGATTTTTTCTACGACGCGGATACTTTGCTCGTTATGAAAAAAACCTTCGGGCATGATACGGTTTAATTGCTCCTCACCTAAATGCCCGAAGGGTGTGTGTCCTAAATCATGGCCAAGCGCGATGGCCTCTGTCAAATCTTCATTTAACCCAAGCGCCCGCGCAATCGTCCGCGCGATTTGTGAAACTTCTAATGTATGGGTCAGCCTTGTTCTGTCGTGGTCACATTCGGACGACACAAACACTTGCGTCTTGTGCATGAGCCGCCTGAATGATTTTGTGTGGATGATTTTGTCTCGGTCTCTTTGAAAGGCTGTGCGTATGCTACACGGCTCTTCGTCGTACTTGCGCCCCTTCGAATGAACCGTTGGGGTGGCATAGGGGCTCAAATGTTGCAATTCAAACTGTTCATAGTTTTCACGGATACTCAGACCCATCACCTCCAGACAAAACAAGGTTCTTAATTTTTTTAATTTTTTCCTTATTATTAATATACGCTCTTTTTCTGCAAACTCCTCTAAGGTGCGTACAAAAAAACGATATAGACGTTTGTCATGTTCTAAAACACCGCCGGTTGCGACAGTGGTCGCAGTGTGTGCCCTTGTTCCCAAACCATCACTTTTACCTCATACCCCGCCGTGTGTACTGCCTCTGTGCACGAGATGGTGCCAAAGGCGTCTACGGTCAGCGGCTTTTGAATCGCTTGCACCAGTGTTCCTTTTGCGAAAATTGTGATGTAGAGTTGCGCTGTCTTTGCTAGCTTGGTGTTGTTCGTCACATCAAAGCGGATGCCGTTGGCGGTTCTAATCGGATTCACAATTTGCATCTCAGGCGTGGTAGCGGTACCGCCGTCCTCTCGTAAGACGGTCATGTCGCAAGAGGCGGTCACGCCGTCTGGTGTTGCCGCTTGAACGCGCACATCACCAGCGCCTGTCGCCGTCACCACGCCAAATGGATCCACGGTGGCGACCCGGTCATTTGATGTCGTCCATGTAAGATCTGCCGCCAACTCCCCTACCGCACCCGGGTCGGCACAGATTGCCCGTAGCGCATAGGTCGACCCGACTGGAAGGCGAAGTTCGGTTGGCAGTTCGTTTTCATCTTTGTCTTTCATTTGCATCGACTGGATTGTATGGTAGGGATGGTAGATTTTGCTTTGATTTCCCGCATAATCGACCACATAGAATGCCATCGCCTGTTTGTCCTCTTCCTCCTCGGGAAGTTTAAATTGTTCTGCTACAATCCCTGTCTTCGGTGACAGCATGGTGTCCTCTTCACACAAAGGCGAAATGATATCTTTTACGTATTGATTGTCTGATGCCAAAACGCGTGCATACAGCCCATCTTCTTCCTCTACCGTCTCCACCCGTGATAGCACGGGTGCCGTATCGTCCACACATATTGGAAATTTCCACACTTGTGCATATGGATCATCTTTGACTCCATTTTTATTGGCGTCATAGCCTGAAATGCCGTGGATCTCTATGATATACTTGCCTTCGGGCACAATAACACCCCCATCATTTTTTCCGTTCCACGTAGACGCCGTAATCGTACTCAGACTCGCGGCAGTATCCTTTGCGGGCGGGTATGCTTTTTTTGTATGTATGCCCGCGGCGTTTTTAATGGTTCTAACGGTATCGCCACTCGAATCCTTTACGAGTATATACAGTTGTTGTACATTCCGAAGTAACATCAACTGCAAAGTGGATTCGTCGCATTCACCATCGGCTGTTCGTGGTGAAATGGCAACCGAATCGGCGTATCCAGCCGCGCCAAGCGTAACCCAAGAAGTGGGCTGACCTTTGGGATAAACAGCACGGTTCTGCTCTGCGTAAAACGGAATATCAGCCATGTCTGTTTCTGCTGTAAGGGGTGCATAAAGATTGCCTGCGTCAACAAACGCCCCTTGTAACCAATCACCTTGAAAACCTAAAAATGGAATGCTTAAATCAACTGCATCACCCTTGTCGCCTTGCTGTACAAGAGAGATAAACCCTTCGACAAAACGTCCGTTTGGAACAT
>JAVBJY010000109.1:0-7023 GCA_031546735.1 Eubacteriales bacterium | reverse complement strand
CTATATTTTGTTTATCGGCCCTATTTTATACTTTGTCTTAAAGAAGAAGGATATGCGCGAAAGAGGGCTTGTCATTATTCCAATCAGTGCAGGCGTGGTGACGCTGTTGATTTATTTGGTGACCCTCGGCACGAGTTACAAAAATCCATTTGTCAACACAGCGACAATTACGCCCCTTGGTGAGGAGCAAACGACCCTTCGCACAGATGTATATAGTGATATTTTTTCACCGTTTAACGGCGATGTTGTGACCCAATTCCCGACAGATGCCGTGCTAGACCCGATACCAAAAGCGGCCGCCTATGGTTCGTATGGGTATGGGCCGAGTGTAACAGATCGGCTGACGAAAAAGATACAATATGGCGTGCCACTGACGAGCATCGCGTATGACCAAGAAAAATGGAAATCTGCATACACACGTATGCACATGAACACAACGGTCGCAGGCAATTTGGACGCGAGTCTTTCTATGGACAACGGCGTGTTGGATGGTAGCATTGCAAACCATACTGGCTTCGATTTTGATACGGTTCTCGTCTGTTTTCAGACGCCACAAAATGATGGGACAGCGGGTGGTTCGCAGTTTTATATGTACACCGATTTGAAAAATGGAGACACCGTTTCTTTGCCCGCGTTCGCGCCGTCGGATTATGCCCAGTACCAAGGTTATTTTGATGTGCCTGCGGCCTCGCTAACAGAACAAGACAACCTAAAGGCATTTAATGCGTCACTGCGCAATGGGGTGTTAAAGGATTTGTTGCCCCAAGCCGAAACAAACGGCGACTATTTTCCGATTTACATTATCGGCATGAATACACAGCACCTTTTAGAAGACCATGGTGGCATGCTTGTGAACCGCAAAAAGCCTATCTATTTGGATAATAATTTTTTTGTACGCACGGTCAAAATCAAATTTGCCGATATCAAATTTAAACAATTGCCACCGGGCATCATACAGCCAGAAATCATAGAAGGCGATGCCCATACAGAAAGCGGTTACATCTACGTAAACGCCGATGAGCAAGACACGTCGTTTACAGTTGGCTTTAAAATGCCGAAGGATTTTCTGGTGGGTCGCTTTGCCATCAATTGGCGTGAGGTAGACGGAGAAACCGTGGAGATTTACAACGCCGCACAAGGGGCGTGGGAACCCTTTTCCTTTCAGGCATATGGTGACCATGCCGCGCGTTATGTAGACAGCGACAACTATATCCGAACACGACTGGTACACCCAATCGCAACGTATATACCCGTACCGACAATCGAGTTGACAAGAGGTGAATGACATTGCTTACGATAACAGATTTGGTAAAGAAATATGGTTCGTTTACGGCAGTGGATGCGTTAAACCTATCGGTTGACGACGGATGCATATTTGGCTTTGTGGGGCCGAACGGCGCAGGAAAAACGACGACGATGAAAATTATTTCGGGGCTTCTGGCGGCCACCTCTGGTTGTGTTGTCATTGACGGGGTAGATGTGGTGAAGACACCGGGTAAGCTGTGTGAGAAAATCGGCTACATGCCCGATTTTTTTGGTGTGTATGATAACTTAAAGGTGCACGAATACATGGATTTTTATTGTGGCTTGTACCACATTCCTGTTGGGCAACGAAAATCGGTGATCGGCAATCTACTAGAGATTGTTGATTTAACAGACAAGACAGAGGCCTACGTCGATTCACTTTCAAGAGGGATGAAACAGCGGTTGTGCTTGGCGAGAAGCTTGGTACACGATCCTGAACTGCTCATATTGGATGAGCCAGCCTCTGGTCTTGATCCAAGGGCAAGGATCGAAATGAAAGAAGTGTTAAAGAGTCTAAAATCCATTGGCAAAACAATCATTATCAGTTCGCACATCTTGCCCGAGCTGTCTGAATTGTGTGACCAGATTGGCATTATCAATGGCGGAAAAATGGTCGCAAGCGGCACAGTCAACGAAATCATGCGAAAGCTTTCTAACAACAGAATCATTTTTGTAAAGCCACTTGACCAATTTTCTGCGCTTGTCACGTTGCTTGCCGAGAAGCCTTTGGTGACAGATATCGTAGAAGGAGAGGACGGCATCACCTTCGGGTTTATGGGTGAAGACAAAGACCTTGCGCTGCTTCTCAAAGAGATCATTAAAAACGACATCCCTGTGGCTACGTTTAAAGAGAAAGAAGGCAATCTGGAAGAGATCTTTATGCAGTTGACATAAACCTTGCTGGCTGTTTATGCGTATATACAGTATATAGGCAACGCGTAGCATATACAAAGATTTGCATGCAGAGAGGGAGGGTATTACAATGGATGACGAAAGAATGATGATCTTAAAGATGTTAGAGCAAGGAAAAATAACAGCGGAAGACGCCACCAGGTTGTTAGACGGCATCGGCGCAGGCGGAAAGAGCCCAAAGCGTGCAACAAAAGAAGAGCACGCCCGCTCGAATGACCCATCTGAAAAAGGGTTTGACTTTGAAGCATTAGGGGCGAGCTTTATAAAAAAAATGGATAGCTTGAGTCGTGATTTTGAACCGACATTGAAAAAAGTGACAGAAGTTGTGGTCGAAAAGACGGCTACAATTACAGAAAAAATAGCGGATGCGTTAACAAGCGCCACCACGTCCACTTCGACAGCCTCCTCGACGCCTTCGTCCTCTACCTCGACGGCCTCGTCAGGCGCGTCTAGCGCATTGGTACTTGAAGAAACGATCAAAACAACAGGCAATGACATGCAGATGATGGGTTTAAACGGGTACGTTTCGCTAAAAGGTTACAACGGAGAGACATTGACCGTTAAAATTTTATACAAGGCAAAAAAATCTGGTGCGACCATCAAGCTTGTCAATCTTGGCAATCGGTACTTCGTCGATTATAACGAGAATGATTTTGCCAGTGTCTGCCTTGATATCTTGTTTCCCAACAAGTTGTTCTGTAGCATAACCGCGCAGACCAACAACGGGAAACTATCCATAGAGACGGCGACGTGTGACAGCATGAAGCTGTCAAACCTAAACAACGAAATTGAGTTAAAAAAGATCACAGCCACAAACCTAGAAGTAGAGGGCAACAACGGCACTTTGTTTTTGACAGAACTCAATGCCCAAAACGCCAATATCGAAAACATCAACGGCAATGTCATGGCGCACAACCTCGAAATTTCTAAGATGAGATTGATGACGTTAAGCGGCGACATTAATTTAACGATGGCAGGCTACCAACACTACAACAATTATCTATGGTCAATCGAATCGAGTAACGCCGCAATCAAGCTCAATTTACCAAGCACAGATGCGGTCGCTTATAACATCCATGCACACACGGCGTTGGATTCGGTTGCAGTTCGATTGTCTAATTTAAACTACAAAACAAACGACCGCCACAGTGTAGAAGCCAAGTCTTTTCATTATGACGGTGCTGCCAAAAAGGTCAAGCTTTCGGTAGAGACATCAAGCGCGCCGATTGAGATTGTTTGAAGTATCCATGCTGTTTGAGGGTTGACTTCTGTATATAAATATATTATTATCAAATAATAATTATTATTACCGCCAAAAGGAAGGATATGCCCATGATGACCTTAGCAACAATCTTAAAAGAAAAAAATTTGAAGGTGACACCGCAACGGCTTGCCATTTATCAGATGATTTACCATACCGACAAGCATCCCAGTGCCGAATCTGTGTACAATGGGTTAAAGCGCAAGTATCCGACCATGAGCTTGGCGACTGTCTACAAGACTTTAGCCTCACTTCGAGACAAAGAACTTGTGCAAGAGCTTAATTTTGGTGACGGTACGTTCCGGTATGATGCATGCACAGACTTTCACCCCCATTTGATTTGCACAACATGTTCGGAAGTGTTTGATTTAAAGAGTGATTGCACACACGCGTTAGAAGCGTTACAGGCGACGGCGCGAGAGGAAGAGGGTTTTCAGTCTACCTATGGTCAGTTTTTTTTGTATGGCCGTTGTGTAGGGTGCGTAGACGATAAGTAAATAAGTAGCACCAGTAGCCCTCATCTTTACTCGATGAGGGCTACTGGTGCTACTTATACGGTATAGGGTCGTAGGCATGTTGCAGTCAAAAACGGTAATACCGATTAAAGAAAAAGGAGTTGTGATTTTATGAAGATATGTTTTTTGGATGCACTGACGATGGGTCGCGACATGGATTTATCTATTTTTGAAAGCTTGGGCACGTTTACTTGTTACGAAACCTCTACAAGAGAAGAGGCGGCTTCCCGCATCATAGGAATGGACATCGTCATCAACAACAAGGTGGTGTTAGACGAAGAAATTTTGTCTCACAACAAAGGCATACAGCTTATCGCGCTAACCTCTACCGGCACAAACGTGGTGGATTTGGCCTACGCCAGAGACAACCATATCGCCGTCACAAATGTTTCGGGCTATTCGACAAAAAATGTCGTGCAACATACCTTTGCACTTGCGTTGTATTTGATGGAGCATTTGAGGGAATATGATGAGTATGTGAAGAGTGGCGCATACGCAAACAGCAACTTGTTTACCCATTATGGAACGCCAGTGAGAGAACTGAGCGGCAAAACATGGGGCATCATTGGCCTTGGAGAAATTGGTCGGTCGGTCGCAAAAATTGCGGAAGGGTTTTCGTGTCGTGTCATATATTATTCTACATCCGGAAAAAACATCGACCCCGATTACGAAAGTGTTTCACTTGCAGAGCTGCTGCAACTGTCAGATATCGTTTCGATTCATGCACCACTTAACGATGCCACAAGAAATTTACTGCGTGCCGAAACAATGAAGCAAATGAAATCGTCGGCGATTCTGATTAATATGGGGCGGGGGGGCATTGTCAACGAAGCAGACTTGGCGCACGCGTTAAATGACGGCGTGATTGCCGGTGCCGGTCTGGATGTATTAGAATATGAGCCGATGCGGGTAGACAATCCTCTTTTGACCATCCATGACCCAAATAAAATCATCATTACACCCCATATTGCGTGGGCGTCTGTCGAAGCCAGACAGCGACTTTTGCAAGAAGTATATCTGAACATTGACGCATTTTTGCGGGGCGAACAAAGAAACCGCGTAGACAAAAGCTAAACCTTTTGTCTACGCGGCCGATGGCGCACTGCGCGGCGTTATCTATGGTGTGTCGTCATCCGAATCAAATGTATCCATACCAAATGGATCTTCTATCATGTCTGGTTCAGAATCTTCTTGTTTGCCTTTCTTTTTTCTGCGTGGGGTGTAGGTTCTGTTGCGCAGTTCATATAGTTTTTTCAACTTTACTTTTTGAAACACATTGTATTTAAAAATAACAAATGCAACACAGAAGACGACCAGTATCACAATGACAACGCATATTTTAAGAATCATAATCGCTTTTTTCTGAATCTTCTTTATCAATTCATCTCGGGCGAGTGTGCTTTCATCAATCGGCGAGATTGCATCCTTTGAGATGAGATTCACTTGACCCATTAATGTGCCGTTATATTTAAACTCCAGTTTTCCGACGACAGAGCCAAATGAAACAGGGGCATCCATCGATTTTGGAAGCGTGACGACTTTTTCGATTGTTTTATCTGTCACAAAATAGGGAACAGAAGCAGTGAAATCGGTCTCTGCGATGACGTTGGCGGTACCCAGTGGAATCACCTGGTCTTTGTAGTGCTGTGTGATGTCGATGGTCGCTTGATAGCCTGTTGTGCTAAAAAGTTTGTGAGATTCGTAACAGCCAAATCCGTACTCAAACATTTTTTTTGCATCTTCGTATGGTTTGTTGGTATCCCCGTGCATGCTAACAGCGATTAACGTGGTATCGCCCCGTTTGGCAAACGAAACGAGGTTGTGCCCCGCTTGATCTGTAAAGCCTGTCTTGCCACCGATACAGTCGGGGTAATAATAGGGAGACCAAGGTTGAATCAGTTTGTTTGAATTGTTAATGACCCTTGGCTCGTTGACAATGTTGGTGGGCGGTATTGTATGGTTTTTTGTGGCAATAAGGTCTCTAAATTCTTGGTGTTTAATCGCTTCTTTGGCAATCATCGCCATATCGTATGCGGTGGTATAATGGTTTTCGTCGTGAAATCCATGCGGATTGACGAAATTTGTGTCGAGGGCACCTAATTCTTTTGCGCGTTTGGTCATGTGGGCCGCAAAAGCATCAATGCTTCCGTCAATGTGTTCTGCCATGGCAACCGAAACGTCGTTTGCAGAGGGGAGCATGATGCCGAGTAGCGCGTCCTTCATGCTGATTTGTTCGCCTTCACGCATTCCTATATGGCTGCTGCCGTATCCGATGCCATACACAGCCTCGTGCGAATGGGTGATCACGTCATTCGCGCCCCCATACTCGATCGCGAGCAGTGTGGTCATGATTTTTGTGATGCTGGCAGGATATAGTTTTGCGTGTGGGTCTTTGTCGTAGAGCACCAAGCCTGTCTTTGCGTCCATTAAGACAGCAGACTTCGCATTTAAAAGCAAAGGGTCTTCTTTGTCAAAGATAATGTCACCAGAAACAGAATTTTCTAATGTGGTACTTGTATCTTGTGGATATATAGTGGTACAATTAGCTGAAAAAATTGTACCGAGCATGAAAACCGAGAGTAAGATTTTTTTATAATTCATTTTATGCAGGTTCCTTTCGATAATGAAATAATAGGTATCGTTTGTATCACAGCGTGCCAATTATTAAAATCGTGCGCGCTGTGTTTAGCGGCACATTGTTTACATTATAAATTTTATTTGACGGATTATCAAGTACAAATTCATGATGAAAGTTTTTTTCATATATTTCTCAACATATCACAAGGGAGACGTACAACATTGAAGAATAAAATTTATATCATTGTTGCCATCATCTGTGTCATTCTGGTTGGCGTTTGGTATACCCACAAGCACAAGCAGATCGAGACGTTTTCCTTCGATCAGGGGCAACAAACCGAGCGACCACAGCAGACCAGTGAACCAGAAGCACCCACGCCCGATGCGCCCAAGCGCATCAAGGTGTATATTATCGGCGCAGTCAAGACCACCGGCGTCTACGAATTAACAGAG
>JAVBJY010000219.1:0-12789 GCA_031546735.1 Eubacteriales bacterium | reverse complement strand
CCAGTTTGCCGTTGGCTCTGGTTACAAATTTTTCGACAGTGATGATAAATCGCTCATGACTGCCTTGACCGATTTTTTCTTTTGCATCATACACTTCTACGTCAAACACCAATCGCCTGCCGTCTATCTCTTTTAGCGTCGCCGCCGCTGTCACTTGCATGCCAATCGGCGTCGGTGCCAAATGCTCGATATTCACTTTTGTACCCACGGTTGACATCCCTTCGGCTAGCCCATCACAAACCGCAAGCATTGATGCTTTTTCCATTAACGCAATGAGTATGGGTGTCGCCAACACTTTTACGCCCCCACTCCCCATGGCGTCTGCCGACATTTCGTTTATAACCATTTCTACCAATTCGTGACGCATGCCTACTTCTAATTGTTCGCTCATATTCATTCTCCTTTATTGTTGGGTGTCTGTCAAATAACCGGTGATGCCTTGTTGATCCATCCAAAGTTTTTTACAGTCCATCAAATACTGCAAAACAGGCTCTTCCCTGCCAAAGCCTTTCAGAAGCCGCTTCGTAAGGTAAAGATCATTGTATGTTAAATAAGGATAGTCTACCATCACATTGGCTTCGCCGCTGTAGAACAGACAATAGTTTAAATTGTTATCGGGCAGTACCCATTGTGCGTAGGTACACTTGATTCCGTTTAGCATTTTGTCTGCCAATTGATTATACTTTTCTTCGTGTGTCACTTTGTAGAGTTCGTACAAAAAACAGATTTCAGCCAACTGGTGGTTCAAAGAGCTGTGCGTTTCAAGGTTTGTCTGATCCTTGGCGGCATAGTCTTGCACAAGCCAACCGGTCTCGCCAGACGGCCCCACGACATCATAGTGATGTTTTTCTGCGTGTTGCATAAAAAACTCAGCATATCGAATAGACGAAACCAAAAATGAAATATCATAGTATCGCTGATAGGATACGATTAACGCGGTTGCAAAATCAGAATTAAACCGTGTATCGTAAAACTCCTCTGCAATGCCAAAATCTTTTTCAAGCCACGTGGACTTAGGGCCTGTCGCCCAAAACCCCTCTTCGTTTTGATTTTTGATGCAAGTTTGCATCATAATATAGCCCAGATCATCTGCTAGCAGGCTTCCCCCATATCTTGCAAAGGAAGACCCGGTATAGTTAGCCGGATGGCGGTACAGCGTATTAATGCCGCCTGGCACATAATTAGACGGTGTCGGAAAATAATACCCGTCTTTTGACCAGCGTCTCTCTTTAGACAAATCATGAGATCGCAGTTTTTGATACGCCACATTGTCTGTAAAATCGATGAGCGTATTGGCCGACTGCAACGCCCATATTTCGCCAAACGCGTTTGCATCTTGCGCAAATTGGAACTGAAACAAAAATGTGCCGTCGCCCTTGTTTGTGATGACAATAGGCACTTCGCGGTCACTTAACACGTCTAGGGTGTTGTTGGTTGTGCCTTTTTTATAGAGTGCAGGGACGCTGATCACGATGTTATAAACATCTGTCGTGATATACAGCGTCGTCTTCGGAATTTTGTTTTGAAGGTTGCCTGTGAGCACCCATTCTTTTGTTTCCGGATCTAGGTAGCGAATCTGGATGGTGTTCCCGGGGATGGTGAAGGAGGAATAGTACGGCTTATCTGCTGTCGTCTTAAAATCGTAATGACGGAACCAAAAAAAATCGCCATTGTCGAATTTTGTGTTGGTCTGTTGCATCGACGCAAGCTCGCTGTCGGTTGTGTTTTCAGACTCGGTTGCGACAATGTGCCGTGGCTCCAGTTCCGATTTAATCAAAATATCTGAAATGATTTTGTCCTTTTCGTTTTGGGGATGCAAATAGTCTTTTAACAAAAACTCACGGAGGGAGTTCATTGGTTGTTTTTCGACTGCCAGCTCCTCTTGTTTTTGTTCTTCACTTTGTAAAACTTCATGGACGGAATCATTTATGTACAAAGATTCTGTATCAATTTCTGCCGCAAACGAAATATTTGTTACGGAAGTACTTGCCAAAATTGCAAAAGTGATAAATAATATTCTAAACTTCAAATCACAGCACCTCAATCATTAAATTTTTATTTATTGTATGAATATCTTGACCCCAAACGTTAAGTTGGCCAAACGCCATGTGCTTTCTAATAGAATAAGCATAAACAAGCAGATTATACCACACGTTGGTTTGGTTCGTCAAAATTCTTGGTTGAGTTTATAGAATTTAAATACCCATAGAAAAGCGAGTGACAAAAATGATTATCACATCCATCGAGCAACAAAAGCGGAATGACAAACGGTACTCTGTGCACATCGACTACAAATTTGCGTTTGGCATCGATGCCATTGATTTGCTGTATTACAAGCTAAAGGAAGAGGACGCGATAACAGAAGAGCAGTTGGCGCATATTATAGAGCATGTCGTGTTTACAAAAGCAAAAGAAAAAGCATTTCGATATTTAGGATTTAAGGCTGTAACCGAACGAGAATTAGCCGGTAAACTAAGTAAGGAAGAATTTACACAAGAGGTAATCGAAAAGGTCATGGAGGTGCTGAAGCGGTATGACTATATCAATGACGAGAAGTACGCTTTGTCTTATGTCCGCGACCGCGTCAACCTAAAAGAACACGGGAAGATCCGCATTGTGTACGAACTAAAGCAAAAAGGCGTCGCCGAGCCATACATAAACAATGCGTTTGCACATATCGAAGAAGAGGGATACAATCCCCTACAAAAGGCCCTCAATGCCCTCGAAAAAAAATGCAAGACGGCGACCCTCGATTTAAAAGAAAAAAGACGACTGTATGGCTATCTCTTGCGCAAAGGGTATACGCCTGATGTCATAAACAGTGCGCTACTAGAACTCGAAGGAAGGTTATCATGATGTCATACATTCCGATCATCGCGGTGTTAAAAACAAAATATATGGACGCCTACCATAAAAAAGATTATATGTCGGCGCTCTTTTTATCTGATGAAATTATTAAGACCTATCAAGAAAACGATGCCACAAAAACGATCAGCTATGGTGAGGATTGCATGATGCTTGCCGAGTTGTACGCCGATATCAACAACCACCCAAAGTGCATCGCGCTTTATCAAGAAGCATTACAGACGATCCGGGCGCTACAGGGTGAATCTGCGTTGCTGGCAGAGGCGTTAAACAACATGGCCATCCACCATTCCCACCTCGGCGAGTATGACACCGCGCTCACCATCATGCTAAAAGCATATTATATGAAGCGAACGATCTTTTCGCCGACGAGCGCGGCGTATCGAAACAGCTTGTACAATGTCGGTGTGTGCTACCATGATGTGCAAGAATACGACAAGGCGCTACACTATCATATGTCCGCTATGAAAGACAGACCGACGAACGACGAAGACGCCATCGATAACTTAAACTTTATTGGCTATGATTTTGAAGGCAAAGGCGACATAAAAAATGCCCTGTTTTATTTTGAAAAGGCGTTGGCCTTAATCAGAACCCAGTACGGCGACACATCCGATGAATATTTTAAAAACCTTTATTATTTGGCGTCCATCCATGAAAACGACGGCAACTACGAAGTGGCAAAACAATGCTACAAAGAAGCCATCCATCTGCTTGGCACAATTTTGACGACAAACCACCCCTACTATGCAGAGGCGCTAAATAAGCTTGCGGCCGTGTATACAAAGCTGAACCAAACCCAAAAGGCGTTGCAACTTCGCCTCGATGCCCTCAAAATCATTGAGAAAACGGTCGGTGAAGACAACATGTACTACGCCAACTGCCTAAAACATATCGGCAACATGTATTCGTCAAGAGGGGCATGGCCTGCCGCTTGCGAGATGTATGAAAAATCGATTGGGGTAAAAAAAACACTGCTGGGTGAAGACAGCGAGGAGTATGTAGGTGATCTTCTGATCCTCAGCAACTTATACAACAAATGCCAACAATTCGAGAAAGCGCTTTCCCTTTTATCCGAAGTAGTGGGCAAGATCAATACAGACAATCGCTTCTACACCCACTGCATCTATACCTTAGCCAAAATATATATGCTGCTCGGCGATATCCCAAAAGTATATGAGTTATATGAAAAAATGGCACAATTGAAAGAGGACTTTAGTTTTTCAGATATGCTTGATAATTTGGAAGACGCGTAGGCGGATAGGAAAAGACAAAATCACGGGCGCTGCCCACACCTGTAAGCCCTTAGAAAAGGGCTTGACCCGAAACTTTAAGAGGGTGTATTCATAAATATATGAACGCACCCTCTTAAAGTTTAAAATGAACAGTTGTCAAATCGATGTAAAAGATTTATACTGTAATGGACGTGGTGAACACGTCGTATGATCTCGCAATGAAAGCAAAACCCATGAGTAGTTACAGCTACCCATGGGTCGACGAAGGTGAACGCAAACTTCACCAACGCCCATAGCCAAACAGCTACTCTAACAGTATAATATTATTTCCGCCTTTTTTCAAGTGCGGATTCATGACGACGACGTTATGCGTAGCAAGGTTAATAAAAATTACATATATTAAAGCCTGTTATGGACGATGGTTGTGTTCATCTTTCTTTCATTCCACAAAAGATTTGAGAGAACGAGAATTGGAAGGAGTGATTGATAAGGCATGAACGAGCAAACACAAGAAAATTTTGAAGAAATACAATCGTTGATACTGGATTCATTGGAGCATGACGGTATAGACGAGCGCGTAGAGAAGTCTTTTTATCGACTAGACGCGATGTATCAAAGCACATTACGATGTGATGCCGCGTTAGCGATGATGCGCAAGCGCGCACGATGGGTAATAAAGTCTGACGACTGGGACGAAAAAGAAGTAGCGCTTCTCATGGACATCGTAGGCGACAGCCTTTGTCAAGTCGTAGACCACATTCGAATGGCGATGACCTGTCTACACGATGGAACGATCGAAGCTACAAAAGCAAATGATCGTGCCTCAGACGATGAAAACGATGTATGATCAGGTTCCGTCTATACAAAAAACAAAAAGCAACCGACTTTCTCTATAGGGAAAGCCGGTTGCTTTTTGTTTTTGTGGCGTACGCTGTTACCACTTTTTAGCACCATCATCTGATGCACCAACCGTAATAACCTTTCGGCTTATGCCGGGCGAAGTGATGGTGCCAAAATCTGGTCCGTTGTTTCCCGCGGCAATGACCATTGTAATGCCTTTTGCCCATGCCGCTTCTACAGCCCGCACCATCAAATCGGTGCTAGACGTATTGTTTGTTCCCAAAGATAAGTTGGCCACTTTGATGTCATACAATGAGGCATGATCGACCAACCACTGGATACCGGCCAGCACATCTGCGGCATTGCCCTTGCCCTCTTTTGTCAAAATTTTAATCGCCACGATGTTGGCCTCGGGGGCGATGCCGCAGTATTTTCCTTTCGAACGGATGCCGTTGCCCGCGGCAATACCCGCCACATGGGTTGGTGGTTCATAACCCACGCATTTTTTATGCCGAAAAAGAATATAAATTCTATATCGGCGGCAGTTTGGAGGGATGCGTAATGAAAGAAACCAAAATTATTGTTTTAGAAAAATTTAAGCCAAACACAGAAGATGAGAGGCGTTCTATTATTGTAACCAATATTGTGAAGCTCTGCCTGCGTCAACCATGATGCTACATTTTTGTTTGCAGTATAGTTGCGTAAAATAACTTGTACCTTCGGCTACAATAATTTATAATAAACATTAGATTTAAAAAGATTTTGGATGGCTAAGTTCGCCTTCTAAACCGTAGCAAAGCAAGGGCATAAAACTTAGCGTACGCGGAAAACTGAGGCGGTAAATATATGAACCAAGACATAACCAATTTGCGGAATGCATTAAATGAAATATCACAATTGCCCGACGAAGAAATTACAGTACTCATCAAACAATTAATGCGAACCACATATAAAAAAGACGAGTACTTCTCGACACCAGATAACCCATCAACCGCTATATGCTTTATAACAAAAGGATTGTTTCGGTCATTTATACTGGATAGGAACGGCAAGGAACATACAGATGCCTTTTTTGGAGAAAACATGTTTATGAGTTCGTATAGCGGTATTCTCCATAATTCATTGAGCATTAATCATAAGCAAGCATTGGAAGAATCCGTCGTTTATAGAATAGAACGCACATCGTTTTTAGATTTGCTTAACCGGCATGTTGGGTGGAGAGTGCTCTTACAGAAAGCAACCGAACAAGATTGATTTCGCATGGTAAGACGCGAATCTCATTTCCTAATGTTTGATTCCAAAACTCGGTACACGAATTTTGGAAAGGATTATCCTCAATTTAAGAACCGTATCCAACAACAGCATATCGCTTCTTATCTAGGCATTTCCCCCGAAACATTATGCAGGATATGCGCTAACCTTAATCGTTAAGGCGCTGTAATTGACAAATATCAATTACAACGTCTTATCTCTATGCTATATTAAATATATAATAAAAGTAGGAGGTCGGTTTATGTTTACAATGCACGAAGTGGAAATTTTTGTAGACTCAGCGAAACTTGTGTTTATATTCGGATTTGTTTTTTGCATGGTGTTAATGGTTACAAATCATTTGTTTAGGCTGAAAGCGATTAACGGCAATGATGCCAACGCAGAACGCTTTCTTGCATTAAGAAAGCAACTTGCGGTTGGGTTAGGATTACTGCTTCTTTGTCTTTTCGTTTCATTCATGTTTATGAACTTTTTACACAACTGGAATGATAGCAACTTCAATACTGTTACTGTAAGTTCCGACCCACATTTGATGAGGGAAGCAACAAATAAAGTAATGGATGCTATAAAATTGCTACTCATTTTTTGTTCTGCCAGCATAGGCGCTAAGCTAATATTTAACTATCGTGAACAGGTTGCTAAATTGAGGAATACTACGCAAGGCACTATACCGCTTAGCGGGCCAAAGTAATCGTTTTGTAGCAAATCTCAGTTGGAGCGTTCCGAGAATTGCCGCAAAACTATTTCAAATTCATCCGCTAAGCAGTATAGCAGATAGTTATGATAATTCTATAGTAGGATAACATTCAGCGAGAGCTCATATATAGAATGCATAAGTTCGAGGTCAACATAGCAGTTTATATTTTCAACAATATGATGACCATAAGGAAAATAGCTCGGAGGAGAAATACAAAGATGGAAATTATAGTTTACAATGATACTTATAAAAACCAAATCATCGATTTGATTCTAGACATACAATGTAAAGAATTTAATGTTCCGATTACAATTAATGACCAACCTGATTTGCAAAATATTTCGAAATATTACCTCGGCAACAATGGAAGTTTCTGGATTGCAATTCAAGATGGCAAGGTTATCGGTACAATTGCTACCTTGTTTTTAAAAAATGAAAATGCTGTCATACGAAAACTTTTTACAGATGGAAATTATCGGGGGAAAGAGTTTCAAACTGGACTTCGATTGCTAGAGACGCTTGAATCGTTTTGTTTTGAGCGTGGTAAGAAGCGTATTTATCTTGGCACTACAAGCAAATTTAAAGCAGCGCAACGTTTTTATGAAAAAAACGGTTATATTGAGATTGCTAAAGATGACTTACCTGATGATTTTGATATTATGGCGGTAGATTCTAAGTTTTACTGTAAATGTTTGAATAATGGCGTGTTGCCTATCTTGACTTAAAGGCACAAGATGGCATGCTACACAGGAATTTTATATGATATTCGGAGGTAAACTTATGATAAACTATGGGCCAAATCCAAGTAGCATATATCCAAATGAAAATATAAAGCAAATTTGTTTTATCAAAAATATAATTAAGAACCCTAACATACAAGTAGGTGATTATACCTATTATGATAACGCAGATGGCGCAGAGGATTTTGAAAGCCATGTTACGCATCATTATGATTTCATAGGGGATAGGCTAATTATCGGGAAATTTTGTGCCCTTGCAAAAGGCATTGAGTTTGTGATGAACGGTGCAAATCATCGAATGAACGCCATAACCACATACCCATTTAATATTATGGGCAATGGTTGGGAAAAGGTTACCCCTAGTCTAGCCGAACTGCCTTTAAAGGGTGATACTGTCGTTGGCAATGATGTATGGATTGGGCAAAATGTAACGGTAATGCCCGGTATTCATATTGGTGATGGTGCTATTATTGCCGCAAATTCTATTGTGTCAAAGAATGTTCCAGCATACCATGTTGTTGGCGGTAATCCTGCAAAGGTGATAAGAAAACGCTTTGCAGATGACCTCATCCACCACTTGCTTGAAATAAAGTGGTGGGATTGGACAGCAGAAAAAATTTTCAACAACCTTGAAACGCTTTGTAGTGCAGACCTAGAAAAGATAAAAAATATCTCATAAGGCTTTTTGAAACTAATTATCAGAATGCAAATTAACATTCATAGGAGGAACCGAACGATGGAAGATATGACATTTGAAGAACTGTTGGAAATCAACTGCTTTTCTGAAAACACAGCAGAACGAATAAAGGCTGCTGATTTTTTAGAACGACGTTATTGCTGTGAAATACGTTGTGCCCATATGGATAAGAGCGTACTTTTTGCGCATCATGCACGCGGTTGTACGATTGTGGCGGCAAAAATCTGTAAAAATGTCGTGATTTTTCAAAATGTTACGATTGGTTCGAACATGAGATATAACAAAATCCAAAAAGAATGGGAGAATGTGGGAAGTCCGATTCTTGCAGAGAATGTCATTGTCTTGGATGGAGCCAAGATTCTCGGTCCTGTTATCATTGGCGAGAACACGGTGATTGGCGCGGGTGCAATCATTACGAAGAGCATCCCCGCGAACAGCATCGCATATGGCGTTAATCTATATAAGCCAAAAGATCCAGATTATGACCTTGTATTCAATCCAAATATGATTGCTGGCGAAGAAATCATGAGAGTCGATGAGAATCGTGTTGCTGAATTTGATAAGATGCGAGAACGTAAGGCTTGAACTGTTGAAAAAGTAGGAATATACTTTGCGCTAATAAATTCACATTATAATTAACTTGGAGGAATAACATAATGGTTAAAACATCTATTATTAAACAAATGGTCATTTTATTTATTTACGCTTTATATGGCGTTGGTATAGGCGGAATAGTCTCAGCTTCTTTATATTTTGGAAAAGTATTGCCTGATACTATGGGATATGCATTTTTAGTAATTGTGCCAATAGCTTTGTTGTATATACTATTTCGTGTTTTCAATAACTTTAACAAAGTCACTATTGATTCTACAAATGTAATTGTTACATCTTTTTTAGGAAAAAAAACTATGTATCCTTATAGCGGTACAGAATTTGTATTTGCTGATGGGGGATATAAAATATACTCTGTAACCTATTTACATATATTGCATATGGCAACTATAGATACTGTTTCGCAAAAAACGAAAGAATATCAATTAGCACCTTATGATGATAAGCAAATACCAGAAATTATCAACTTAATTGAAAGCAACTCTTCTAAGAATTGAAACATGCCCCATCATGATTGAGATTATCTAACTGCTCGCCACACAGCCGTTAGATTTTTTTAGTTCACGCAAAATTCTTGTTTTGCCGCATACACTCTATAGATGAACATAACAAGGATGATGCAAATGGAAAATAGAGTGGCTATCTACTGCCGCCTGTCCAAAGAGGACGAAGAAAAAACCACAAAGGACGATGAATCCGAGTCTATTCAAAATCAAAAGCTCCTCCTTACCGATTATGCAGCATCACAAGGCTGGACAATCTACAAAATCTACTCGGATGATGACTATTCTGGATTAGACAGGGATAGACCCGCCTTTAAAAAAATGATTGCTGATGTAAAACGTGGGCTAATTGATATCGTACTTTGCAAAACACAATCCCGGTTTACTCGTGATATGGAATTGGTAGAAAAATATATCCATGGCCTGTTTCACATACAAGGCACACGCTTTATCGGCTTGGTTGACCATATAGACACGGATATGAAAGGCAATAAAAAGCAACGCCAGATCTATGGCCTCGTAAATGAATGGTACTGCGAGGATGCGTCTGACAACATACGTGCGACATTTAAGCGAAAAATGGAAGAAGGTCAATTTCTCGGTTCCTTTGCGCCCTATGGATATAGTAAGGACCCAAACGACAGACATAAATTAGTGGTTGATGATGAAGCCGCTTCTATCGTTAAAGAAATATATCGGCTGTATTTGAGCGGAAATGGGTGTGCAAAAATAGCAGACGTTTTAACCAGCAGAGGTGTCCCTACGCCATCCGCTTATAAGGAAATGAAATTAAGCAATTTTAAAAATCCAAATTCAGTAAGGTATAGCGTTTCGTTTGGTATATGGCCGAGAAACACCGTCCGAAGGATTTTGCAAGATAAGACTTACATCGGTTGCATCATTCAAGGCAGAGAAAAGAAAGTAAGCTATAAGAGTAAAAAAGTGATTCACCTTCCAGAAAGCGAATGGATCGTCGTTGAAAACTGCCATACCCCCATTATTGATGAAAAATCATTTTATTGCGTTCAAAATCTTCTATCTAAAAAGAGGACCTTGCATAAGCCCACACATGGATACAAAGGCATAACCGAGGCTCATATTTTTACGGGCAAGATTAGATGTTTAGATTGTGGCGCCAACATGCTAAGAGGAACCCCCAGCCGAGATGGCATAACCTATCACCTACATTGTAGCCTTGCCAGTAAAACGAAGACCAAAAACTGTACGGCGCACAGTATAAAACTGGCAACGTTAGCGTCCGTTGTTGAACGTAAAATTAAAGAGATAATGAATGGCTCTATACAAAATAAAGATACATTTGAAATAATAAAAAAAGCGTTAGCTGATAGATCTGGATTTAGAAAGGAAGTTACAATTAAACAAAAAGAGCTGTCTGGTTTAGATAAGAAGATAGAAGAAGAAAATAGATTTATCATGGCGCTGTATAAAGACAAGGTAAATGGTGTGTTGTCTGAAGACGAATTTCTCAATATGAAGGCCACGATGCAACAGGAAATAGAAAAATGTAGAAATCAAAAAATCAAGCTCGAGGAAGATATGAACGCACTAAATCTAAGATATGCTTCATTGGAGAATATTGATGTCGCTCTTAGCCAGCACATTGACTTTCAAACGCTGACGCATGAAATCGTAAATGATTTTATCGATTATATTGAGATTGGCGAAAAAAACGAGAATGCAGAGCAAAAAATTGTAATTAACTGGCTATTTTAAGACAGGGGCGGTAATGATTGAAACAACATCATTACCGCCCCTGCCCCCTATCATCTGCTAAAATTTACGGTTTTGGTTTTATCTCTTTTTTAATAATTTTTTCTGGTGATATGTATTTAAGCAACATATCATGCAAACTGCGTAAATCAATCGGCTTCGAAATGTAGTCGTCCATGCCCGCTTTTAAATACAAGTCTTTTACGCCCATAATGGCGTTTGCCGTAAGTGCGATAATCGGCATACTTTCATATCGCCCACCCATCGCGCGAATCATTTTTGTGGCGTCAATGCCGTCAATGCCCGGCATCATGTGATCCATAAAGACCAAATCAAAGGTATGCTGCTGCACCTTGTTTATTGCTTCTTGCCCACCGGAGGCCGTTACGACCTTTATTTTGTAGCGGTTTAAAAGCCCCTGCCCCACCAGCAGGTTTACCGAATTGTCGTCTACCAATAACACATGAACGTTTTGTGTTTCAAACTCGCCGAGGCGTGATTCTTTTTCTTTATTATAGGCATCATCATTTGCCTCCCCTAAGAAAAATTTGATCAAACTTGAGGTGAGGATTGGTTTGTTTAAAACCCATAGGTTTAGATCGGACTGTTCCATTCTGTCTTGCATATTTTTTGTCATGGCAAGCCGAGGTTGCTGTTCCGCCGGCTTTGTTTTGCAAAACTCTATCACACTTTCATGCGCGCTCATTTCAAACAAGACATTGGTGTACCGTGTTTCGTTAAGTTTTTTTGCAAAACTCTCAATATCGCTGCAAAGTTCATATGAGACGCCGAGGTCTTGCATCATTTCGTGTAAAACTTGCCCGTGGTAGAGGTTTGGTTCAAAGCAAAGTATGGTATACTGCTCTGGGTTTGGCAGGCGAATCGTTCTTTCAAAATTTTGCCCCTCACAAACGATGTAAAAGGCAAATGTAGAGCCTTTTCCATATTCGCTTGTGACATGAATTTCTCCCCCCATTAGCTCAACAAGTCTGCGGCTAATGGCAAGCCCCAAGCCCGTGCCAACAATGTTACGGTTTCTTTTTGTGTCTAGCTGTTCAAATTCGCCGAATAGCCTGCCTAAATCTTCTTCCTTAATACCAATGCCTGTATCTTTAATTGTGAAATTTAATCTAAGCTTCCGATCCTCTAAAAATTCTGGCACACAACCCAAAGAAATATGACCTTTATTTGTAAATTTTACAGAGTTGTTTAAAATGTTCAGCAACACTTGCTTTAACCGAAGTTCGTCACTGTTAATAATCGGCGGAACATCCTTTGAAATACAAACGGTGAATGTATTTTGTGTTGTATGCGCCTTGATACCGACAATGTTTGTTGTATCGTTGATCAGAGAAGAAAAATCAAACGGCACATTGATGATTTCCATTTTGTGTGCATCTATTTTCGAGAAATCCAAGATATCGTTAATAATTTTCAAGAGGGATTGGGATGCGTTTTTGATGGCCAGTGCATAATCAATCTGCTCTTTGTTGAGATCCGTCAACATGAGTAGGTCGGTCATGCCCATGATGGCATTCATCGGCGTTCTTATTTCATGGCTCATGTTGGCTAAGAAATCACTTTTTGCACGGGCGGC
>JAVBJY010000001.1:0-48398 GCA_031546735.1 Eubacteriales bacterium | reverse complement strand
GTGTTGCACGACCGAAAAATTTCGGGGTGCAACACCTTTTTTTGTTGGTCGTGCATGAAAGGCGTTGATTACAAATTAAGGGTCAAGGGGCGAGCCCCTTGCGGGGCTTGGGCAGCGCCCCAAGGCTTACTCTCTTCAACTTTTGATTTTACTTAACTGTTCGCGAACATCTCTGCCACTATACATAATGCGGATTATATTTACTATAGTTTTTGTTTCATCTGGTAAATAAAACACGAGATAGTTGTCCACTGGAAAGAAACGTACGCCTTGGCTGTTCCATGGTTCATCGTTATACAGCTGATAGCGCAGGGGCATTTGATTAAGGGAACGGATTTGTTCCATAATCCTTTGTGTCTGCCTTGTTGCTGTTTCTGGCACGAGTAAATCATAAGCAATGTACTCATAAATGTTTCTCAAATCCAATCGTGCCTGTGCCGAATAAACTACATCCCAGCTCATATAAAAAAATCTCTTTTCATCTCATTTTCAATGGCGTCAGCTGAATGCACTTTGCCTAAGCGTATATCATCAATTCCTTTTTGGATTTCAGAATCAAACTGATCTTTGGTAAGAGAGCCATATGCAAATGGAGCTTCTCGCGGAAGCTTCATATCAAACGGAATGCCACGTTGCAGCACGATCTGTGTTAAAAACATTCCCACTGCATTTGACATGGGGATACCTAAACGATTAAGCACCTGTTCTGCCTGTTCTTTTACCTCAGGCTCTACACGAGCAAAAATATTTGATGTTCTAGCCATACAAATCGCCTCCTTCAAATATTAGTATATCATTTTTTTTGCAGAGCGCAAGCGATTCGAAAGCATTTGCAAAGTAAAATATTGGATAAGATATTTATGCTATAGGCATACTCCACGTGGGATGAAATCATTACTACCGCCTATATAAAAAAGGCTTGCTTGCAGGAATATGCGTGTAGAAATTCTGTGCAAATAAATATAGGAGTGGTTCGTATCTTCATACGTTTAACCACTCCTAGTTGCTTCATAAACTATAAATTTTGCAGGTTTTTAGAACTTATCTTTTTTCAAAACTTTCTTGCACGGCAACCGCAACAGAAACTGTCGCGCCGACCATTGGGTTGTTGCCCATGCCGATAAGCCCCATCATTTCAACGTGAGCCGGAACAGAAGAAGAACCAGCAAAGTGTGCGTCAGAATGCATACGACCCATTGTATCGGTCATGCCGTAGCTTGCAGGGCCTGCGGCCATGTTGTCAGGGTGAAGCGTTCTGCCTGTACCGCCACCAGATGCAACAGAAAAATATTTTTTGGATTGCTCGTTACATTCTTTTTTGTAAGTGCCCGCAACAGGATGTTGAAAGCGGGTTGGGTTTGTTGAGTTGCCTTTGATGGATACATCTACTTGTTCGGCATGCATGATGGCAACGCCCTCACGCACATCGTCAGAGCCATAACAGCGAACCGAAGCACGCTCTGAATTTGAGTAAGCGACTTCTTTCACAATTTTCAACTCGCCTGTGAAATAATCGAAACATGTTTGCACATAGGTGAACCCGTTGATTCTGGATATAATCTGTGCGGCATCTTTGCCCAAACCGTTTAGAATGACGCGTAGAGGAACATTTCTTACTTTATTTGCCGATTTTGCAATGCCGATTGCGCCTTCAGCAGCCGCGAATGACTCGTGACCAGCTAAAAAGGCAAAACATTTTGTATCGTTATTTAAGAGCATCGCGCCAAGATTGCCATGACCCAATCCTACTTTGCGGTCGTCGGCAACACTGCCTGGTATACAAAACGCTTGTAAGCCTTGGCCTAATATAACCGAGACATCAGAGGCTTTGGATACGCCTTTTTTAATGCTGATAGCGGCGCCCAATATGTATGCCCAAGGTGCATTTTCAAATGCAATAGGTTGAATCTCTTTTACGATTTTGTATACGTCAGCACCGGCATCTTCGCAGATTTTTCTCGCTTCTTCTAACGAGGCGATACCATTCTGGTCTAGTAAGTGTTGAATTTGTGTGATTCTGCGGTCGTAACTTTCGAATAATGACATTTTGAATCCTCCTACTCTTTTCTAGGGTCTATTTTTTTAACAGCTTCATCATAACGGCCATAGTTTCCGGTTGCTTTTTTAACAGCTTCCGTAGCGTCAACGCCGGCTTTAATCGCATCCATCAATTTGCCGAGGGAAAGGAATTCGTAGCCAATGATTTCGTCGTTTTTGTCAAGACCTATATGAGTAACATAGCCTTCGGCCATTTCAAGGTAACGAGGGCCTTTGTCAAGGGTGCCGTACATGGTGCCCACTTGACTTCTGAGGCCTTTGCCCAAATCTTCAAGGCCAGCGCCGATAGGCAAGCCATCTTCTGAAAAGGCGGATTGGGTTCTGCCGTACACGATTTGTAAAAACAATTCGCGCATGGCGGTGTTGATGGCGTCACAGACAAGGTCTGTGTTGAGTGCCTCAAGGATTGTTTTGCCAGGCAATATTTCGGCTGCCATAGCGGCAGAGTGGGTCATACCAGAGCAACCGATCGTCTCGACCAATGCTTCCTGAATAATGCCCTCTTTTACATTAAGAGATAACTTGCAAGCGCCTTGCTGTGGTGCACACCAGCCAACGCCGTGTGTAAAGCCGTTTATCTCAGATACCTCTTTGGTTTTTGTCCATTTGCCTTCCTGTGGAATGGGAGCGGGGCCGTGGTTGACGCCTTTTGCCACAGGACACATCGCTGCTACTTCATGTGAATAAGTCATTTGTATCCTCCTTATTGATCAGTATTAGATTGCTTATGAAACCTTCGCAAGCAATCTGTTTAAAAAATAACTCTCATAAATTATACCTTTAAATGCAAGGGGTGGCAATAACATTATTAAAATTTGGCAAAAGTTGTTCAATTATAAAAATAAAGAGTAAATGAATGAAATCGTTAGCAAAAGGAAGTGAATGGAATATAATCAACCAAAATCGGGCAGAATAATCTAACAGGGCGTTTGCATAAATAAAGGGCATAAATTAATATAATGAATGTGATTAGCACTCAATCACAATGAGTGCTAATAAAAAACGACGTATTTTTACGTTTGTGCCTTATGTGCTTTCGTAAAGAGACAAAAAATAATTTTAGGAGGTAATTTTATGAAACTTAAACCATTGGGCGATAGAGTCGTTTTAAGACAGTTGGAGGCGGAAGAAAAGACGAAATCAGGTATTGTTTTACCTGGTGGCGCGAAAGAAAAACCGCAAGAGGCAGAAGTCGTAGCGGTAGGCCCGGGCGGCGTTGTAGACGGCAAAGAAGTTACGATGCAAGTGAGTGTAGGCGAAAAAGTTATTTATTCTAAATATTCGGGAACAGACGTAAAGATCGACGATGAAGAATTTATCATCGTAAAACAAAGCGACATTTTAGCAGTTGTACTATAAATCATAATCGAGGAGGACGACAAAGATGGCAAAGCAAATTAAGCACGGCATGGAAGCAAGAAAAGCATTAGAAATCGGCGTAAACACGTTGGCAGATACAGTAAAAATTACAATCGGCCCAAAAGGACGTAACGTTGTACTTGATAAAAAATATGGTACACCACTCATTACAAACGATGGTGTGACGATTGCAAAAGAAATCGAGCTAGAAGACGGCTTCGAAAACATGGGCGCACAGTTGGTGAAAGAAGTAGCGACAAAGACAAACGACGTAGCGGGCGATGGCACGACAACAGCGATTGTTTTGGCGCAAGCGATGATCCACGAAGGCCTTAAAAATATTGCCGCAGGCGCAAACCCAATTATCTTGCGTAAAGGCATGCACAAAGCGACAACAGCAGCAGTAGAAGCGATTAAAGGCATGAGCCAAGTCGTAGACGGAAAAAACCATATCGCGAAAGTAGCGGCTGTATCATCAGGTGATGATGAAGTAGGCGCGATGATTGCAGATGCGATGGAACAAGTGTCAAACGACGGCGTCATTACAGTAGAAGAATCAAAGACAATGAACACAGAGCTTGAGCTTGTAGAAGGTATGCAATTTGACCGTGGCTATTTGTCTGCTTACATGGCAACTGATATGGAAAAGATGGTTGCACAATTAGACAATCCATATATTTTGATTACAGACAAAAAAATCACAAACATTCAAGACATTTTGCCAGTGTTAGAGCAAATCGTTCAAACCGGCTCAAAGCTTTTGATCATTGCTGAAGACGTAGAAGGCGAAGCGTTGGCGACGTTGGTTGTAAACAAATTAAGAGGCACGTTCAACTGTGTTGCTGTAAAAGCACCAGGCTTCGGCGACAGAAGAAAAGCAATGCTTGAAGACATCGCTATTTTGACAGGCGGAAAAGTAATCGCAGAAGAATTGGGCTACGAATTAAAAGACGCAACTCTTGAAATGCTTGGCCGTGCAAAAGTTGTTAAAGTAGAAAAAGAAAACACAATGGTCATTGATGGTGCCGGAGACAAAGAAGAAATTAAAGCAAGAGTGGCACAAATCAAAGGACAAATCGAAGAGACAACTTCTGAGTTTGACAAAGAGAAATTGCAAGAAAGATTGGCAAAAATGTCAGGTGGCGTTGCGGTTATTAAAGTAGGCGCGGCAACCGAAACAGAATTAAAAGAAAAGAAATTAAGAATGGAAGATGCGTTAGCAGCAACCCGTGCGGCTGTTGAAGAAGGCATCATCGCAGGCGGCGGTTCTGCTTTAATCCATGCCATGAAAGACGTAAAAGTAGTCGTAGACGGATTGGTTGGCGACGAAAAGACAGGCGCAGAAATCGTATTAAAATCATTAGAATCACCTTTACGCCAAATCGTAAACAATGCAGGCCTTGAAGGCTCTGTCATCGTAAACAAATTAAGCGAAATGAAAGTTGGCATCGGATTTAATGCGCTTACAGAGCAATATGTAGACATGATTGAAGCAGGCATCATCGACCCAACAAAGGTGACGAGAAGTGCATTACAAAACGCAACAAGCGTTGCTTCTACTGTGTTAACAACAGAAGCTGTTGTAGCAGATATCAAAGAAGCAGAGCCAATGATGCCTCCAGGCGGCGGCATGGGCATGATGTAATTTAGAGTAACAAAAAGAGGACTGAATAAGGTGTATGCGCATACACCTTATTCAGTTCTTTTTTGTACTATTAAATATTAAAACCGAGAGCGGTAGACCCATACAAAATTGAACAGAGTATAATGTAGAAACAGAAGAATTAAATCGATAAATTCATATGAAAGTATATACAAAAATTTTAAAAATATGGTACAATTAGAATAGCAAATAGACGAGAGTAGGTGAAAGCCGAATGCCAAAATACAAATACACGGCGGTAGATCATAAAGGCAAAACGACCAAAGATACAATCTTCGCCGTTAATATGGTAGAGTTTAATATCAAGTTAAAACAGCAGAATTTGTTCTGCCTCAATGTGCAACAGATTAAGGATGCACAAAAGGCGTCTGTTGTCACAAACAAATCTGTCTTCACGATGAAAGAGCTCTCTGTGTTTTGTAAGCAGTTTGCGACGATGTTAAATTCGGGCATCACCATTATGAGCGCACTCGACGTTATATACAGGCAAACCACAAAAGCAAAAAACAAAGATATATTGCTTAAATTGTACGAACAAGTGCAAACCGGCAAAAACTTATCAGAAGCCATGTCGAGTATTCCTGGCGGGTTTCCTAAATTTATGATCAGCATGGTGCAGGCCGGAGAAGCGTCTGGTACATTGGATGTCACGATGGGTAGATTGGCTGTACACTACGAAAAAGATATTAAACTCAAAAACCAAGTGTCCTCCGCGATGATTTACCCGATTATTTTAGGTATTGTTGGTGTCGTTGTTGTGCTTGGTATTTTTACATTTGTAATCCCCAGCATCATGGGGATGCTCGGTGACCCGGCTAAGTTGCCGTTTACGACACGCATGCTGTTCAGCTTTTCAAAACTGTTGACGTCCAGATGGTACATCGTGATGGCGGCGGCGGTGGCACTTGTCCTTTCGGTCAAAATGTTAAAATATGTTGATCAGGTAGCCGAATTATTCGACTACATAAAATTAAAGGCGCCGGTCTTTGGCGTTTTATATGTGCAGGTGATGGCGGCGTCCTTTTGCCGTACCATGTGTTCTGTTTTTTCAAGTGGGTTGTCTTTGATCGAATCACTTGAATTGGCCGCCAACATACTAAACAATCGATTTGTCGCCGAAAAAATTGAACGCGTAACAGAGGAAATCAGAAGTGGTTCGGCGTTTTCGTCCTCGTTGGCTAAAACTGGCATTTTTCCGCAAATGCTCATTACCATGTTAAAAGTAGGGGAAGAATCAGGCGAGCTTGACACGATACTCGGAAAAACCTCCGACTATTATGACGTAGAGGCAGAAGCGGCGATTCAAAAGATGGTGGCGCTTATAGAACCACTGATGATTGTGGTGCTTGGCATCGTCATTGGTGTTGTGGTCATTTCGATTCTTGGGCCAATCTACAGCAATTATGCGAACGTCGGTGCATAAGGCGGGTTAAGAACTTGTTTAAGAAGGGGGAGGGTGCTTGTGGTAACAGCGATCGACATCGGAAATAAGAAAGTGAAAATTGTGAAAGGCACAGTCAATAAGAAGGGCATCATATCCGTTACAAAGTGTACCAGCATTGACACGCCAGAAGGCGCGATTGAAAATGGATACATACAAAATTACACTGAAATGCAGGTCTTTCTAAAAAACTTGGCATTCACAGAAAAGTTAACAAAAGGGGATGTGCACCTTGTAATTAGAAGTGCAGACGCGATTTCCAGGGAAATTACCGTGCCCATCCTAAAATCACCAAAGCTAGATAAAGTCATCAAGAATGAAATTTTGGGCGTGTTTGGCAATGCCTCCGACTATTATATCGACTATGCGTTTACGGGGAAAGTAGAGGAAGAGCTTGGCCAAGTGTATAAGTTAATGGCATATGCGCTGCCCCGTAACATGGTCATCCAGTATTACGAACTATTTTTGACGGCCGGTATGAAGCCGACCGTTTTTGACCTTCACAGAAATGTCATCACCAAGTTATTACAAAACGGACCGTATATCAACAGCAAGGATATTTCAGACAAAGCGATGATTCTCGTTGACGTCGGAAGCAATAACTTGGATCTTGACTTGATTGTAGATTGCAGAAGCGTGTTCAAACGCGCCATTACGATCGGAAGCGAACTAGACACGTCCTCCATGAACTATGACGTATCGGGCAGTAGCTTTAGCATGTTTGACGATGGCAATGCGGAAATTATGTTAGGCTACCAGAACCCCACAAGCCGCGCGCTGTTCTCAAAAATAAACGAAGAGATTTATAAAATGACCCAGTTTTCAATCTCTAGGGAGAACGGAAAGAAAGTAGAACTTATCTACCTGTACGGGGGCAACGCCCGGATAAAGGGCATGGCAGACTATCTGTCTAATTCTCTTGAAATGCCAGTGGCGCGCATCATCAGCTTATCTAACATAGAGATCACAGCAGAAGTAGATATTTGTGATGTTATTCCGGTGGCCGCATCGCTTTTAAGAATGTGAGGTTGAATCAATGAAAAAAGACATTAACTTTTTTGAAGCGGTTTTACATGATAAAACACTTCGAAATGTAGATCTAAAGAAGGGGTTGCTGAGATCTCTTATCATTTGCGGCGGCTTTGTTGTCATCATGACGATTGCGTTGATGATAATGGTGCAGATGAGCAAGGCAAAAATCAACGACCTAGAGCGTCAGTTGCAATTGTCTGCACCGGATGCAAAAATGCAGGTGATAGCAGAGGCCAAGAGTAGAATGGAGACGCTAGCCGCCGAAAATCAAGGGTTTATTGCAAGCCTTCAACAATTTAACGCCGCCCCATCGCTCAAAACCTCTGACATCCAGAACATCGCCATGTGTCAGACGCCAGATATGATTGTAAACTCATTTTCGTATGACAAAGGGGTCGTCACCATGAATTGTGCCGCCCAAACGGAACTGTCGGGCGTCATATTTGTCAATCGTTTGCGAATTACAAAACTTTTTGATGGCGTCGTGTATACGGGTGTTTCGTTTACAGGCAGTGAGTACGCATTTTCGGTGACGTTTAATATTCGAGGGGAGGAAGTGGCCAGTGACAACCACAATGAACAATAGAGAAAAAATGCTACTGATCATGCTTTTCAATATAGCCCTTCTGGCCATTTTATATTTGATTATTTTTAAAAGCTTTTCGGCAGAGCAGATGGCAAACCTAGCGAGAATACAAGAGTTGAACGATAAAATGACGACGTCGGCGATTGAACTTGCCAACTATGATTCTTACACAAACCGGATACAAGAGCTTTTAGAAGAACGGCGCAAGCTCTATAACCATTGTTTTCCGAGTGCACCAACAGAGCGAATCCATGCTTTTATTTCGGGGCAACTACAAGACGCAAAACTAAAGCTAGACAGCATCCAAGTGACGAGTGAGCAACCGTTTTTCGCAGAGGGCGCAACTTCAAGTGCGATTTTTAACAATAACTTCGCATCACTTCAGTTGACTGGCACCTATGATAATATACTAAAGTTTATTACAGAGTTTGAGGCCATGGACCGAACCCATCAATTTGCCAATTTTAGTTTAAACCCGTCTGGAGAAGGGTTTAGCTGTTCTACAAACCTTAATTTGTTTACCGTAGAGAAAGATGTACCGGATGATACGTTTGATCTTCTGCCGTTTAAGGGGATCTTTTATCTTGGTATGAATGATTCGAGAAAATCTAAGACTTTGAATTTTAGGGATGAAATGCTAGGGGCGGGAGGCGCTAAGATAGTTTCAGAGGATACAGCTTCGTCTGCTTCTAGTGAATCAGGAGGTTTGACAGAGTAAATAGCAACTAGCAACAAAGGAATAGGGGGTGCACGGAAATGAAACTGATTTTTTCAAATAAGGGCAATGCATTATTAATGGTATTGATGATATTTTTTGTTTCGGTGGTGCTGATATCTTCTATGATGGCGATGGCAGAAACGTCTAGTAAACAGCAGGTGGCACGTACAAAGAACGACCAAGCCTATCTGACAGCAAAATCGTCGTTGCTCACTGTATATAATGACTTGACAACGAGGGTACTGGCGCGTGCAAAAACAGGCGATCCTACGGAAGCCATTAAGTGGATTCATGCGATCAATAGCAACAACGGGAAGCCGGAGGCTGAGAACGCCATTTTGATGAGTCGGCAGGATGGCAGTACACCAGATCCAAATGAATTCGGAACGGCTACGGTTAGAATAGATTGGGAAAGAACACCGGCTCCTTCACATTTGGGTGGTATAGCAAAAATCACAGCAAAGGCGGTCTATAAGGGAAGTGAAGCGATATCGGTAAGCTATATCGATTTTTCTGGAGTAGTGGAGACGACGCCAATCGCAACGGCAACTCCAACAAGTACGCCACCAATAGGACCGCCACCACCACCGACGCCAACGCCAACAGGAGGACCATTGACAGAAGGTCCAGAAGGGTCAACAGTTCCAGGACCAGAGTACAAACCTGTGGTTAGTATACAAGGTGGTCCAGGGGCGCAGTTAAATATACCAAGGACTTTTGAAGGGGATATGATCTTTGATGGAACTATTAACATCAACTCAACGAAGAAGGATGACATCAAAGGCAATATATTTTCGACAGAGGGGATTAATGCTAAAGATGACAATACAATAGAAGGCTCGTTGGTATCACGAGGCAATATCTCGATTAGTGGAGCCTTCAATGGCACAGGGAATGTTGTCTCTTCGAAGGATATTAACTTAAAAAGTGGAACACAAGCGTATACGGGGGATATAATAGCCGGTGGCAATATCGTGATTGAGAGTGGTAATAACTCAACGATAACGGGCTCACTCTTTAGCAATGGGACAATTACGATAAATGGTACGCCCAAGATTTCTGGCAATGTAAAAGCAATCGGTGGCATTGTCATCAATAACCCAACGACAATTGGTGGAGATATGCACAGCAACGACAATATTGCCATTGGCAGTGCCTCAACCATTAAAGGCTCCTTGACATCATTGAAGAGTATCACAATCAATGCAGCGGTATCAGTAGGACGGGATGTACTGGCAGGAGCAGATATCACTGTAGCCCAAAATCAGAAGCTAGTGACAACGGGTGCCCTTATTGCCAATGGCGCTGTAAACCTCATAGAGGGTAATGACAACAAGTATGCCCTTGTTGCGGCGAATAAAGATGTAACACTAGGTGCGAAGGTGGCGTTGGGAAGCTCTTCAGATCCGGATTTTGAAAGTAGAAGTAATGTAAAGCTCTCTCTTTTCCCAGAAAATCTATCCTGTTTTTCGGACACAAATGTTATTCTTAAATCTAGCGCAAAGCAAATTTCTGGCAATATTATCTCTAATGGCGACGTTGCAGTCAAATTTGCGAGCGATTGGGGAACCTTTGAATATAGTGGAACGATGTGGGCAGGAAAAAATGTGAATTTTTTGGCCAAAAGCGCCGCGATTACGACAGGTGATATCATGGCAAAGGGCGATATTGTGTCCTCAAATGCAAAAACGGTTAAAGTGCAAAACATGATGTCAGGCGCAAATATGAAATTCGAAGTGTTTGATGATGGTTCACTAGGAGCAACAGGGGATGTGACTGCGGTTGGAAATATAAACTTTTATGCCAACCAATCAAACACAGATAAAAAATTGGTGTTTAACATAGCAAATACAAAATCAATGAGGGCGGGTGGTACGATTGTTACTCGACTAAAAGTTAGCCCAGCTACACAAGCTTTTGACATAACGACAGCAGGTAGCGACACAACGGGTTATCAAAACTCTATTTTAGACACAGTGAATGCCTATTTTCAATCAAATAAAATGGGGAAAATAGAGACGCCAAAGCTAATAGAGTCTTTTATAAATGCAACCAATTTTCCTATTATATTTTATGGGCTCAATAACTTTGTTATTTTTGATGAAAGCACAAGTAAGATTTTAGACTCGGCCAGTGTACAGCGTAAAGTACTAAACTATCCAGTGGTAGATGCGAACACGCCATCAGCAGTAAAATCGGACAGTTATTCTAATAATAAGCAAACGCTAACCATCCTGTCTACGGGGGTTTTGCGTGCGTCAGATTTGACTGGTGTAAAAACACTAGAACTAAAAGCGACAGGAAGCATACTAGATCTGTATTTTATAGAGGACATTCAGTTTAATGGCACTATCAATGTGTATGACCTAAGCCGTACAAAGAATGCGATTGTTCGCATTTTTACAAGAAATAATTTTACGATAGGGACAGGGGATGGAGTTAAGCGTGGTATATTTTATGGAGATGGCACTGACAACAGCAAAGTACCGGAGATATTTTTTATCAGCGACAGCAACAATGCGCTGAAAATCCTCGGACCCGCGTTGTTCAGAGGCTATATCATCATGCCGACAGGCGAATTTAATACGATGGGTGCCTACAACCCTACTGCTTTTTTTAGAACAAATGAAATATTTAAAGGATCTATACTGTGTAAGAGGTTTATCACGTCGGGTGTCAGCGGCGGCGACAGTAAATATATAAGAACTGACGCCAAAATGATGAAGACGGCCTTGACAGTGGAAGACCCTGCACACCCAGATGACCCGGAGCACGTACTCTATCTGCTTGATGAAGACTATGTAGACAGTTTGGGTTCATGAGGGAGATAGGGGGGATATAAGTTGAAAAATAATAATGGGCTTTCTTTAATTGAAGTTATGGTATCTGTTTTTATACTTACCATTATCGCTTCATTATTTGTTTCCATGTTTGCAACGTCAGTGGGGCTTAGCCGAGACAATATGAAAGTAAGCCAGTTTAAAGACAATGAAATTAGTGCCATTGAACAGGAAATGGCATCATCAGGCGATTTGGGTGTGGCACCTGTTATCATTGAATATACGTATGGTGATCCGGCAGTTACGTCTGCGCCGACGGTGAAGATGCTTTGCAAAGTGGTGGAAAATACTCCGGATCCGAGTGCTACACACAATCCGGCTTCGCCTGCCACGACTACAAGACCACTGAAAGGGTTGAGACCAGAGTCTAATTATAATTAGAGCCATTTGTATTTTACAAAAAGCATGTCTAATCAAAATGAAATGTGGGGTTGATATGTCAAATAAAATTGTACTTTTATTAAAATTGGGGAAAATACGTTTAGCTGCAAGATGCATGAAGATTGCATGCGTACGAGAACCAAAGCCCCTCATGTACGCAACTTGGCATAAAGGCTTTACGCTCTTAGAGTTGATTGTGGCAATGGCAATTTTTTCGATTATAATCGCATTGGCGGTACCGATGTTTATGACATCCAATGCCATCTATTCAAGTGTAAGGGATACGAACGAAATACAAAATCAAGTGTCAGCCATGAATCAAACGATTCGCTCACAAGTATCGGAGGCGTTCGTATTAGAAATCGCACCGGATTCATCCGGATTTGCTAGTTCTGATTATGATGGCTATATAGAAACGATTGATAGTGATGGCGACGGTACGAAAGATAGCATTGTTATGAACGGGAGCACTTTATTTACCGCCAAGAGCCTACATGCAGACAGCTTGGATATAAAATTTCTTTGTGATGCAGGGGGTACGGTGCTGACAGTTGACACAAGACTCAAGAAGGCGTCGGGGAATGAGCTGTACCACACCTCAATTCGTATCGCTCTTTTAAACCTGCAAGCAGATTTAGGCGGTTTGGGTATATCGATTAGAGGTGCGACGACAGGCGATTGCATTTTGTATAAGTCAACTTTTAGTTGAAGTACAATAACACATTTTTAGAAGAACAGGAAGTGTTTAAATGGCAACAGCATATGGTCAACCACCACAGCAGTCTCAATACTCACAAAACATGCCGTTGGGCAAGCTATTATTGATGCACAACATGATTTCTGTGGATCAACTCGACTACGCGCTAAAGATTCAAAAAAACAACAAAGGCAAAAAGCTAGGCGACGTGCTGATCGACCTTGGGTATGTAAAAGAGAGTGACTTGCTTAAAATTTTAGGCTCGCGGCTAAAAGTAGAGTTTGTCGATATTGGGGCATATAAGATCAAAAAAGAAGTCACCGATTTGTTTAAAAGAGACTATCTTGAAAAAAATAATATTATGCCTCTCGAAGTAAAAGACAAGACCTTGACGCTTGCCATGGTTGACCCGATGAACTTCTATCTGACAGACGAAATCAAACTGCGAACAGGGTTGACTGTTAAACCGGCGTTGTCTTCGGCAACCGATATTCAAAAGGCAATTGCACTCTATTATACAAACGTGGGTAGTGAGTATTCAAGCGGCGTCAACAGCCAATATGAAGTCGAAGAAATGCTGAATCTGGATGATCAGCTTAAGACCGAAATCGAAAGTGCGCCCATTGTAAAATTTGTAAATCAGGTCATTGCCTTGGCGGTTGGCATCAACGCCAGCGATATTCATATAGAGCCTATGCGTGAGCGTACAAGGGTGCGGATGCGGGTAGACGGCATTTTATCCGAAAAAATGGAAATTAAGTCGGCGGCTCACCATAGCCTGATCACACGACTCAAGATCATGGGCGGCATGGATATATCCGAAAGGCGTATTCCGCAAGATGGTCGGATCGAGACGAGCGTAGAAGGGAAAAACATTGACCTGCGCGTGTCTAGCATCCCCACGGTGTTTGGTGAAAAAATCGTCATTCGAATCTTGGGCGGCGTTGGCACCGTTCTCTCGATTGCACAATTGGGCTTGAGCGCCCGAAACGAAGAAACATTTCGTAAGATCATCAAATCGCCGACAGGCATGTTTCTTCTTTGTGGCCCGACAGGTAGTGGCAAGACGACGACACTCTATTCCGTTTTAAATGAAGTAAACGACAGAACCATTAACGCCATTACAATCGAAGACCCAGTGGAGTATAAAATCGACGGCGTGACGCAGGTGCAGGTCAACATAAAATCTGGACTGACGTTTGCGGCAGGTCTACGCTCTATCCTTCGACAAGACCCTGATATCATCATGCTTGGGGAGATAAGGGATAGCGAAACAGCGTCAATCGCTGTCAAATCTGCGATCACTGGGCACTTCGTTTTATCCACGATCCATACGAACGATTCTATCGGCGCAGTGGCAAGACTGGTCGATATGGGCATAGAGCCGTACTTGGTGGCATCGTCTGTTGTGGGCGTTGTGGCACAGCGCCTCGTCAAAAAGCTTTGCCCGAACTGCAAGTTTGCCTACGCGTCTACGCCGATGGAGATGGCGTTTTTGGGCGTCAGAGAGCCGATACGCCTGTATAAGCAGGTGGGCTGTGAGGCGTGCGGCAACACAGGCTACAAAGGGAGATTGGCGATTCATGAAATCTTTACATTGTCAGCCGGTATGCGTGAACTCATCAACAGAAATGCCACAGCCGATGAGATAAAGGCGCAGGCCGTGAGAGACAACATGATCACGCTACGACGCGATTGCACAGAGCATGTGCTAAGAGGCATTGTCTGCATGGATGAAATTATGAAAATCACATACGAGGTATAGAACAAATCATGCGATGAATGGAGAGAACGGGAATGATGTATGACTTGATGAAGGGGTTGTTTTCTATTGCCCGAACAGGCGGCGCCAGTGATTTGCACATGACGGTATATACGAAGCCAAGGGCAAGACGAAACGGAAAACTGCTAGACATCGACCAATATGACGAATTGACACCGGATACAATACGGGAAATGCTATATTCTATTTTGACCGAAGAGCAAGCGGTTGTGCTAGAGCGGAAGGGCGAAGTGGATTTTGCCTACGAGGACGAAAACGGCGGGCGATACCGGGCGAATGTATTTAAACAAAGAGGACATTTGGCAGGTGTTTTCCGTGTTTTGCCAGATAAAATTTTTACAATGGAAGAATTAAAACTGCCACCCATTACGAAACAATTTGCCTCTTTAAAAAAAGGGCTTGTCCTTGTGACTGGCCCTACAGGAAGTGGCAAGTCGACGACACTGGCGTCTATGATCAACCATATTAATATGAGTAGACGTGAACATATCATCACCATCGAAGACCCCATCGAGTACGTGCACAAGCATAACAATTGCATCGTCAACCAACGAGAAATCGGCAACGATACCGAGAGCTTTGGCAATGCGTTGCGCGCGTCTTTGCGGGAAGACCCTGATGTTATCCTTGTGGGCGAAATGCGCGACCCAGAGACGATTTCTGTAGCGCTAACAGCGGCAGAGACAGGTCACTTGGTGTTCTCTACCTTGCATACGATTGGTGCCGCATCCACGATTAGCAGAATTATTGATACATTTCCGGCCAATTCGAAGCAACAAATTCGTACCCAACTGGCCGCTGTGCTAGAAGGCGTCGTGACCCAACGGCTCATCCCGAAGAAGGATGGATCGGGCAGAGTGGCCGCGCTTGAAATCTTGTGCATGAACGATGCCGTGCGAAACTTGATCCGTGAAGATAAAACCTATCAAATCAATTCGACAATGCAGACGAGTGCCGCCGCCGGTATGCAGCCCATGGATTTGCACTTGTCTAGGTTGTGCAAAGAGGGCATCATATCCAGTGCGGAGGCAATCAGCAATAGCTTGGATTTGGAGTCGTTAAAGCGGTATATGGCGATGGCGTAGGCTCGAATGATCGCAAGAATGACAAAAGGAGGTTGATTTTATGCAGGTCGCATTATCTGATTTGAAGGCAAACGTGGGTAAATATGTTGATTTGTCGGAAACAGAGGACATCATCATAACCAAGTACGGGAGGCCGACGGCAAAAATTGTCCGTTTTGATAAAGAACCATGGTATCTCAAAGAAGTACCAGAGAAAATAACATCAGTCGACCAACTATTCGGAACACTTCCAAGCGATGTTGATATTGATGATGTGAGAATGGAGAGGTTATCCCAATGACGATAGATGCGTTGGTTGCCGTTTGCGCACAAAAAGCTGGTGCTGACTACATCGTTACCCGTGATGATAAGTTTTTACGTGACGATTCACCAGTTAAAGCGATTACACCGAAAGAATTGTTACAGGCCAGAGGTGAGGGAAATAAAAAAAGTGGCTGTCTGCTAAATACCTAAAAGAAGCCTAACAATAACTAAATGATTTGCCCGTCTCAGACACGTAACATACCGCATAAAAGCTGTGAAAAAACTTTCTGAACTCATTTACTTTTGGTGGAAACTGGTATACAATATAAAGAATATAGATGGTGTTCTGATGCCTATGATAGATTAGATTTTTACCGCAAGGGTAAAAAGAATGAAGGCATAGAATTTGTGGCATCATGCGTAAAAATTTTAATAGGGAGGTTTTATCATGTACAACAAACTTAGAGACAAAAGAAGGAAAATGGGCAACAAAGGTTTCTCGCTGATCGAGTTAATCGTTGTAATTGCGATTATGGTTATCTTGATGGCGCTGTTGGTTCCAAATGTTATTGGGTATATTTCAACTGCCAAGAACACCGCAAATCAAGCAGTGGCAAAAAGTGTTTTTACGGCTTCAATGGCCAGTGCCGCCAAAGCGATGCAAGAAAATGTAACGGCGACACAATTTTCAACGGATGGTAGTAGTGGTACGGGTCTGTTTTCAGCTACTACGGATTATTGCGTGAAAAATCTCGTAACAGGTAATGTTACTTGGTCGAACGTAAGAGTATATGTGGATAGAGCTAATTATGCTGTTGTTGGAGTTAGTTACAATCCTAATGATGTACCGGCAGCAGTAGGCGCATCACCAAAACCTGATGATGTTTGGTATCCACAGCCAACGTCATCGCCTAACCCATTGGCAAGTGCGACTCCTGTGAAAGATTCATGATTTCGTAGCTACGAATCGCAAACCCTATCATAAAATAAAGCGCCCGAAATCGCTCGTTAAAATCTCGACAATGTAATCAAATGAAAGGTATAATCTTAAAAGGATTATGCCTTTTTTAGATCATTTAGCCAAAGCAAGAGAGGAAATCCTCTACCCCATATAAAGTTTGGGGTCAAGCCCTTTCCAAAGGGCTTGCATCAGTGGGTAACGCCCATGGTCTTCTCTCCTTTACCTTTACATAATAAAAAAATAACTTTTGGAGGCAATATGGACGCATTAAAACAAATGATACACACACAGGGGCATGTAGTAAATGAGCATGTATTAAAGGTGGATTCTTTCTTAAACCATCAGGTGGACCCGGCACTGATGCAACAAATCGGTGCAGAATTTGCACGACTCTTTAAAGACGAACACATAACCAAGGTGTTAACGGTAGAATCGTCGGGTATCGCCCCGGCGATGATGGCGGCTCTTTGCCTCTCGGTTCCCCTTGTGTTTGCACGCAAAAACAAGTCATTGACGGTACACAATGACTTGTTTGTCACAAAAATTGTTTCCTATACAAAAGGGGAACAATCAGAAATATATGTGTCGAAGAAATTCCTCTCACCCGATGACAACGTACTGGTGATTGATGACTTTTTGGCCAATGGGCAGGTGGCACTGGGGCTTTTGGATATCATCACCCAAGCCGGCGCGTCCTTGGCCGGCATCGGCATCGTTATCGAAAAATCATTCCAACCCGGTCGCCAGCTCTTAATCGATAAAGGGATACGGGTGGAGTCGTTGGCACAAATCCAAAGCCTGCAAAACGGAACGGTTACATTCTTATAAATCTGACGAGTCAAAAAAAATCTTTTTTAGCGCCTTGCTTACGCCCGCTTCATCATTGGTGGACGTAATGAAGTCGCTATTTTTTTTAATAATCTCCTCGGCGTTGCCCATGGCAACAGAAAATCCGGCGTACTGGATCATCGACAAGTCGTTTTCAGAATCGCCGATGGCGACGATTTCTTCCCGTGTAATGCCTAATTTCTCGGCAAATTGCTTTAATGCATTGCCCTTTGATACATCTTTTTTGACGATGTCAAGATAGGCGTGTGATGAGCGATAGATGTCAATGCCGCCTAGCGCTTTTAAATTTCGTTGAACGGCCAAGAGCTGCTCGGGGTCTTCTTGTACCAAGACGATCTTAATGATTTGCTTTTGCAGCACGGTTTCCGCGTAGCGCGCCGGGTCGTCGATCAAAACATATTCGATGTCTTGGGTCAACGCCTTTGAATAGGTGTTGTTAAAAAAATTTGTCGTGTAGTCAATGATGGCTTGGTGGGTGGCGTACCCTTTTTCAAGGTCGAACGCCTTCCAGTGGATGTTATTTTTTATGAGATAGTCCATCGTGTTTGTGAGGTCTGCGGGGGGGATGGCGTTTAAGACGTAGAGTGTGTCTGTCGATAAATCTCGGACACTGGCACCGTTACACCCGATGACAGGCGCGACAATTCCGATCTCACGGGCATAGTCACGCACCAATATGTCGTTTCGCCCGGTGCAGATGACGACGTGAACACCCTGCGCGATTAATTGTCTGATGATGGCAACATTTTCTTTTGCAATCATGCCTTGGCTGTCTAATAGTGTGCCATCCATGTCGATGGAAACCAATTTGTAGTTCATGTGAAAGACTCCTTTTGTAATGGTATGATTTATAAATACCACAGTTTAGAGTATAGTCTACCACAAGATAGGGGCACAATCCAATTGATTTTGATTTTTTATGGAAAACGGAGTATAATATGTAAAACTTAATTTAAATAGGAGTGAAAAATATGAAGAAGACATTTTATGTGACAACGCCGATTTACTACCCGAGCGATAAATTGCACATTGGGCATTCGTATTCGACGGTAGCGGCGGATACAATTGCGCGGTACAAACGATTACGAGGCTTTGACGTGAAATTTTTAACAGGCACAGACGAGCATGGGCAAAAGATTGAGCGAATTGCGAAAGAGAAGGGCGTTACGCCTAAGCAATATGTGGATACCATCGTCGATTGGATCAAAGACCTGTGGAAGCTGATGGACATTGAATACGATATTTTTATTCGCACAACAGACGATATCCATGTGAAAGCGGTGCAAAAAATATTTAAAAAATTGTATGATAGCGGTGACATTTACAAAAGCGAGTACGAAGGAAAATACTGCACCCCTTGCGAAACCTTCTTTACAGAGCGCCAATTGGTAGAGGGCAAATGCCCCGATTGTGGTCGTGACGTCGAGACAGTGAAAGAGGAAAGCTATTTCTTCAAACTATCTCGCTACCAAGACCGATTGATCAAGCACATTGAAGAAAATGAACACTTTATTCAGCCGTCAACAAGAAAGAACGAGATGATCAATAACTTTTTGAAACCGGGTCTGGAGGATTTGTGTGTTTCCCGAACGTCGTTCAAGTGGGGCATACCAGTTGAATTCGATCCGGGGCATGTCGTATACGTTTGGATCGATGCTTTAAGCAACTACATCACGGCGCTTGGGTATGCGTCGGCTGACGATGCCGATTATAAAAAATATTGGCCAGCAGACGTGCATATCGTAGGAAAAGAAATCGTTCGCTTTCACACGATTATCTGGCCAGCGATGTTGATGGCATTAAATGAACCACTTCCAAAGCAAATCTTTGGTCATGGTTGGCTGATTATTGATGGCGGCAAGATGTCAAAATCGAAGGGCAATGTGGTTGACCCACAAATTTTGGTAGAAAAATATGGCGTGGATTCGATTCGGTATTTTTTGCTTCGTGAGTTCGCGTTTGGACAAGATGGAAATTTTACAAATGAGCTGTTGTTAAAACGAATCAATTCAGATTTGGCCAATGATTTGGGCAACCTGTTATCCAGAACCGTGGGCATGATTGATAAATATTTTGGCGGTGCATTGCCCGCAGAGCAAACGGCTAACGGGTTCGACCAAGACATCATCGAGATGGCGAAGACGGTGGTGCAACAAGTAGAAAGCCATATGGAGAAAATGCTGTTTAGCGACGCATTGGCGGCGATCTGGTCTTTTATCAGCCGATGTAACAAGTACGTAGACGAAACGACGCCATGGGTGTTAGCAAAAGATGAAGAGAGAAAAGCAGAACTTGCCAATATTATGTATGTGCTAGCAGAAAGTTTGCGCATCATCTCCGTTTTGATTTGTCCGTTTATGCCCAATACGCCAAAGGCGATTGAGACACAGTTAAACATCAAAGACAGTGCAATCAAAACATGGGATTCGATTCAAACCTTCGGTGGTTTGGGCAGACAAGTGACCATTGCAAAAGGGGCAGTTGTTTTTCCACGCATCGATATCGCAAAAGAACTAGAGGCGATAGAAAAAGACATACCGACGCCAGAAAAAAGTGAAGTGAAAGAAACACCTATTAATAAGAAGGAAGACGAATAACTCACGATCGATGAGTTCAGTAAAATCGAATTAAAAGTGGGCGAAGTGCTGGCTTGTGAAAAAGTAAAAGGCTCGGATAAATTATTAAAATCTCAAATCAAAATTGGGGATGAGGTGCGTCAAATCGTTTCGGGCATCGCCACCCATTATACGCCAGAGCAGATGGTCTCAAAAAAAGTAGTCGTTGTGACAAACTTAAAACCAGTGAAGCTTCGTGGCGAGTTATCCGAAGGCATGATTTTGGCGGCCTCTGATGACAACGGACAGCTAAATGTCATAACCGTAGACGGCGAAATCGAAAGCGGGGCGGGCGTACACTAATGTTTTTTGAGACACATGCACACTATGACGATAAAAAATTCGATGCCGACAGGGCGCAATTGTTTGAGGGCTTTCGGGAAAACGGCGTAGACTATGTTTTAAACTGCGGCGCCGATATGGAATCTTCAAAAAAAGGAATAGCCTATGCCGAGCAATATGAGTTTGTATACGCGGCTGTCGGGGTGCACCCCCACGAAGCCGAGCAGATGACCGATGATGATTTGGACACGCTTGCGGCATATGCCCGCAACCCAAAGGTGGTGGCCATTGGCGAAATCGGGCTAGATTATCACTATGATCTGTCGCCAAGAGAAATCCAACGCAAACGCTTTTGTGAACAATTACAGCTGTCTGCGAAAGTTCACAAACCTGTAATAATTCATTCAAGAGATGCAGCGCAGGAATGTTTTGACCTGATTAAAGAGAGCGGCATCAGAAGAGGGGTCGTGCACAGCTACTCGGGCAGCGTTGAAATGGCCCAAGAATATATCAAAATGGGCTATTATATCGGCATTGGCGGTATCCTCACGTTCGATAAAACGCGAAGGTTGTTAGAAGTTGTCAAGCACATCCCAATCGAGAAAATATTAATAGAAACAGACTCACCATATTTGGCACCCGTGCCAAATCGAGGACAACGAAATGATTCACATAACCTTAAATATATAGCGGCGGAAATTGGTCATATTAAACAAATAAGTACAGAAATGGTTGCACAAATTACAAGTCAAAATGCCAAGGCGTTATTCGACATAATATAAATGTTGCGAAATTGTTACGCTTGTGTTAATATCTTTTTAGAAAGTGTTAAAAAGATGTTTATACTCTTTACAGAAACATCAAGGAAAAGAGTATACTTCGTTCAAGGAGGTACACAAATGTTACAATTGTTTAAGAAGCAAGCAAAGCTTATCTTTATTTTCACACTGGTAATCCTTACTTTCTTCACAGGCACAGCAAAAGCATATGAGGCACTTGTGGACGGTGTTTTTATTGCAGAGGATGGCGAAAAGACCTACTACAAAACCTCTCAAAATACGGTTGAAGACTTTCTAAAAGAAGAACAAATTGTGCTGACAGATGAAGACAAAGTAAGCCCAGCGCTAGATGCGATCATTGAAGATAAAATGACGATCACCATTCAAAGAGCCATCGACGTCACCATCGTCGTTGACAAAGGCGTAACAAAAACAATCAAGACAAGCGAAATTACAGCGGCTAGAGTGCTAGCAAATTTAATCAAAGAAGATGGCGTTACATACGCCCTAGATGAAAGTGTCAACCCATCCAAACATTTAAAATCAGGCGACACCATTAAAGTGACCACTAAGACAGAGGAAACCGAAGTCGTGACGCAGGCTGTACCATTTGAAACACAAACGTCTTATGATGACCAAATGGCAGAAGGCAAAGAGCAAGTCACCGTGCAAGGCGTTGACGGCACGAGAGAAGTAACCGTGAAGAAAACATACTTGGCAGGCGAACTTTCCTTTACAGAAGAAATTAAAAATGTCGTTACAAAGCAACCGATTGCACAAGTGGTTGTCCAAGGCACTAGAAAAGAAAACGTAATTGAAACCGAAAACGGTACATTCAAATCGGTAGACAAAATCACCATGAGCGCAACGGCGTATACCGCCCTTACCGCGTGTGCCACAAAAAAACCGGGTAGCCCGGGTTATGGCATCACGGCCACAGGCATGGTTGCACAAAAAGGTGTCGTCGCTGTCGACCCACGCGTCATTCCACTTGGCACCAAGTTATTTATCGAGGGATATGGCTATGCAGTGGCCGCAGATACAGGCGGAAGCATCAAAAGCAATAGAATCGATCTTTGTTTTAACACACAGAGTGAGTGTATCTCATTCGGAAGACGTACGGTGACTGTGCATGTGTTAGACGAGATGTAAGCAAGCCAGAAGAGGTGTTTTGAGATGCGACAGACGTTGCATTTTGAAATAACCTCTTTTTTTTATTTCTGGAGGCGTATAAATGTGGACATATGAAGTATTTTGTTATACAATGTATACTGCTTAAGGTTTGAAGTTTGCAAAAAAAAATATTGTACGGCTTTTGGGGTGAAGCCCAAAGGCATACACAAGACATTTGACTAACGTAGTGATGATGTAGACGTAGGAGGAAAAGAACGTGAGCTTATATGAACAATGGCTAAAAGCGGCATACACAGAAGACAGAAGAGAAATTAATGTAAAGGTATGGGACGACTATGTGCCGAAGGAACAAAAGATATACGAATATATATTGGCAAATAAGGTTGAAATGCTAAAGGGTACACCACAAGAGATGGCGATGCAGTTTGGCATGTCAATTAACTATATTACGGGCTTTATCGACGGCATCAACGATACAATTGTGACACCTGTTGATATGGAGACGTTGCGAGAGGATGGGATTGTCGAGCTTCGGATGGATTATACGAAGTTGTATCGAAAGATGGTAGAGTATAAAGCAGATCATCTCCAACAGCTTCCGCAGTGGGACAATATCTTTACAGCAGAGCAACGGAAGAATCTCTACAAAGAACAGAAGATATCCACTACATTTGTGCGTGGGGCAGAAAAAGTCGGTCGAAACGATCCTTGTCCTTGTGGAAGCGGCAAAAAATATAAGAAATGTTGCCAAAACAAAGAAGAAGCGTAAGATGTGAATGAAATGGAGACAATACAAACCATCATGAAGCAGGTAGACGCCGAAGTGTCTGAAAAAGATATAGACGTTTACCAAGAAGCGGCGGCGATTATTCGGGGCGGTGGGCTGGTCGCGTTTCCAACGGAAACGGTGTACGGCCTTGGCGCAAACGGATTAAGCGAAGATTCGGTTCGAAAAATTTACGAAGCGAAGGGTCGTCCGTCAGACAATCCGCTCATTTTGCATATTTCTGCCCGCGCCCAGTTGGACAAGCTTGTGCGAGAGGTGCCGGCGTATGCACAAACGTTAATCGATCGATTTTGGCCAGGCCCGCTTACCATGGTTTTTTTAAAGTCTGATCTTGTGCCCATGCAATCGACAGGTGGGCTAGACACGGTGGCGGTGCGAATGCCAAAAAACAAGGTGGCGTTGCGTCTCATTGAAGAAGCGGGTGTGCCCATTGCGGCACCAAGTGCCAATGTGTCGGGCAAGCCAAGCCCTACCCGTGCATCACATGTGGCCTTTGATTTATCAGGCAAAATTGATATGATTATCGACGGCGGCCATGCCGAATATGGCCTAGAGTCTACCATTGTGGATGTGACAGGTGATGTGCCGTGCATACTAAGACCAGGCTCTATTACGAAAAAAATGATCGAAGATTGCGTAGGAACAACCCAAGTCGACAACGCGGTGCCAACCGATTCGGCTACGTTTAAGCCAAAAGCGCCCGGCATGAAGTACACCCACTATGCGCCGAAAGCCAACGTAACCATCGTGAGGGGTAGTCTTGACAACATGGTAGCAGAGATCAATCGATTGGCAAAAGACAGCGTCGCAAACAACATAAAGACAGGCATCATGGCGACCGAACAGACAAAGAATCGATACGAATGTGGCATGGTTTTGGTTGTAGGCGACCGAGAAGAAGAAAAAACGATTGCCGCCAACCTGTTTAAAATGCTACGTGGGTTTGATCATAAAGAGATTGAAAACGTCTACGTAGAGGCTGTTGAAGAAAATGATGTAGGGCTTGCCATTATGAACCGGCTCTATAAGGCGGCGGGTTACCATATCATTGACGTGTAGAGAGGGTTGCGTAGGCGCATGAAAAAAATTATTTTTATATGCACGGGCAATACGTGCAGAAGCCCGATGGCACAGGCGCTAGCAGAAAAAATCTTTGTACACAATACAGACGAACTGTGCTTTTTGTCGCGGGGCGTTTCTGTGTTTGAAGAGGAAGACGCTTGCGCGTACGCGAAGCAAGCAGTTCTAAGATACGAGGCTAGCTTGGACGCCCATGTGTCAAAGCAAATTACAGAGGACGAAGTGAAAGAGGCGTTTTTGTTGGTGACGATGACAAACCGCCACAAAGCGTACCTCATACAGCGTTTTCCCGACTATCAAAATAAAATTTGCACACTCAAATTTTTATCACAGGGTGAACATCTGGATATAGAAGACCCTTATGGAAGATCAATGGACGTATACCATGCTTGTTGTGACGAAATCGCCCATTGCCTCCAAAATATTTTTGACTTTAATCAACAGGAGGAACAAGCATGATTGCAATTGGCTGTGACCACACAGGCATTGACTTAAAGAATGAAGTCATTGGATACTTAAACAAGAAAAAAATATCGTTCGTGGATTTTGGCACAAACCAGACAGAAGCGACGGATTACCCCATCTATGCAAAGAAAGTGGGGCATGCAATTGTAGAAGGGCGTTGTGAGCAAGGCATTCTGATTTGCGGTACAGGCATCGGCGTTTCGATGGCGGCGAACAAAATAAATGGCATCAGAGCGGCTCTTTGTCACGACGTCTTTTCTGCGAAGTCTACAAGACTACACAATGACGCAAACGTTTTGGTAATGGGTGCCAGGGTCATTGGAGCAGGGCATGCATTAGAAGTGTTGGAGGCGTTTTTATCCACCAACTTTTCGGGTGAAGAGCGCCACATCAGAAGAATTGAACAGTTAGAAAATTGAGTCGAGAAAGCCAATCATATAAGTTAGAGGAGAGTTTTATTCTATGGGAAATTTAATTGTGGCGGATCATCCGCTGATTTTGAATAAAGTGACGATGCTTAGAAACGCCGAGACAGGTAGCAAAGAGTTTAGAGAGCTTGTAGAAGAAATTGCAATGCTCATCTGTTACGAGGCGACAAGAGAATTGCCGGTTTCAGAAATAGACGTGGAAACGCCGATTGGCATGACAAGAGGCAAGACATTAACACAAAAGTTGGCAATTGTTCCGATTTTACGTGCCGGCATTGGTATGACGTCAGGGATGCTCAAACTTTTGCCAACGGCGAAAGTGGGGCATGTCGGTTTATATCGTGACCCGGATACATTGCTTCCAGTTGAATATTATTGCAAATTGCCATCAGACTGTGCCGAGCGTGTCGTGTTTATCATCGACCCAATGCTTGCCACAGGTGGTACGGCTTCTGCCGCGATTGAGTTTTTAAAAGACCGTGGCGTAAAGGATATCAAGTTGCTCTGCTTGATCGCCGCACCAGAAGGCTTTGAAAAAGTGCGTGCAGAACATCCAGACGTGGATGTATACACAGCTGCACTCGACAAGGGCTTAAACGAGCATGGTTATATCGTCCCTGGTCTTGGCGATGCGGGCGACAGGCTATTTGGCACAAAATAGGCAGTGTTAATAATAACTTACGCTAAATTGATTCAAAAAATCCCCAGAACCGTTGGATTTTTTGAATCAAAAGCGTAACTAATTATTGTACACAGCCGTAGTGTACAAATTGGCTTCGTATGACTTGCTAGACTGAAAGGAGCTCTTGAAGTTGGAACATAATTGGTTGCTATATATAGCGGCATTTGCTTTAGCGTTCTCCATTGCACTGCTCACAACACCCTTTACAAAAATCATATCAAAGAAGCTTGGTGCGATTGACTATCCCAAATCGAGAGGCATACACAAAGAACCGATGCCCTTGATGGGTGGTCTCGCCATCGTGGCGGGCTTTATTGTTTCGATGATCGTGTTGATGCCTTTTGTCGAAAACGTGAATACAAGACAAATTACAGGCTTTATCATCGGCGCTATTATTATCGTAGGGCTTGGCATTGTAGACGATATTTACGCCATTGGCCCTAAATTTAAATTGTTTGTACAGATTATAGTGGCGCTCGTTGTCATTAACACGGGCACCGTTATCGATTTTGTGATGTGGCCGCAGGTTACCTATCTCGAAACGTTGCGTATTCCGGTCACGATGATTTGGATTGTCGGCCTTATTAATGCTGTCAATTTTATTGACGGGGTTGATGGGTTAGCGGCAGGCGTCACCTCGATTGCCGCGTTCTGTCTGATGGTGCTGTGCATTTTATCTGGTAGCCAGTTGGCGGTGGTCTTAACGGCGACACTTGCCGGTGCTTGCCTCGGGTTTTTGCCGCGTAATTTTAGCCCGGCAGAGGTTTTTATGGGTGACACAGGCTCCACGTTTTTGGGCTATGTGCTTGCGGTTTCTTCCATTATCGGCGTGTACAAAAGCTATGCCATTTTGTCTGTGTTGATCGCTGTTTTGGCGATGGCGCTTCCAATTTTAGACACGGCGTTTGCCATGCTTCGTCGTGCGGTAGAACATAGACCGATTATGAAGCCCGATCGCGGTCATTTGCACCATCGGCTGATCGACAGTGGCTATACCCACAAGCAAGCGGTTGGTATTTTGTATGGATTGAGTTTTTTAAGTGCGGCGGTTGCGATTTTGATTGCGGTTAGAGACTTTAAGGCGACAATCGTTGTATTTGTTTTCTTTTTAGTGTTGCTCCTTATGCTTTATGTGTATACCAAAAGGACGAATAATTAAAGATCAGAGGCAGGTGATGGTGTAAAATGATAAGTGAAAAGCTGAAGCTTCTTCAGATTTATGCGCTCTGTTTAGATATTTTGGCACTGGTTTTTTCCTACACGCTATCATTGGGTTTGATGTATGGTTTTCATAAAAGCATAGTCCACACAAGTCAATTCAAATTTATTTTGCTTTTTATTCCGGTCTACATTGCGGCATATTTCTTCTCTGATTTATACGAATACCGCACAAGAATCACCTTTTATAAAACGCTTGAGAATGTTTGCGTGGCGAATGGAACAGCGGTATTCCTTGTTGCGGTCTTGTCGTTTTTTTTTCGGTACGGCGACGGTATATCACGGATCGTTTTTGCGCTGATGCTCTTTATCAACATTATTTTGACGCTTGTCATTCGATTGCTTTCACTGGCAGCAGTCAATCATTTGTATGAGAGCAAAATTGCTGTAAAAGCTGTTATCCTCACGATTGGAAACAGCAAAAAGAATATCCCTGATAAAATTAAAGAAAGCACAAAAGTTGGATATGAAATTATTACGGTGATTGAAAAAAAGCCAGACAAAGGATCATCAGAGGATATAACCGCCATTGTTGACGAAGTTTCACACATGATCAAGGGTGGCACGCTCGATGAGGTGATTTTGGTAACAGACGTGAAATATTTTCAAATGGCTGAAGATATCGTCAGGAGATTTGAGGAAATTGGCACGATTGTGCATCTGTATATTGATGTTCATATTGAAGGAACACTCAAAAAAGTAAACCAATATGGCGATTTGGTGATGTTGTCTGTATACAAAAGCAAACTGTCTGCGTTTCAGCTATTTCAAAAAAGAGTTTTGGATATTGTTGGCGGGTTGATGGGGCTTATTCTGATGTTTTGCATTAGCGTCGTGATTGCCCCTCTTATCGTACTAGAGTCTGGTTTTCCTATTTTATTTTCACAAATTAGGGTGGGCGAAAATGGCAGACGGTTTCGATGTTATAAGTTTCGGTCGATGTGTATTGATGCCGAGGCACGTAAGAATGATCTTGCAGATCAAAATGAAATAAAAGGCAATATGTTCAAAATCACAAACGACCCCCGTGTTACCAGAATTGGAAAGTTCATAAGAAAAACAAGTATAGATGAATTTCCACAGTTTTTTAATGTATTGGTCGGCGACATGAGTTTGGTGGGCACACGTCCTCCGACAGTGGATGAGGTTTCGGCATATGATCCTCATCATATGCGCCGAATCAGCATGAAACCAGGCATTACGGGTGAATGGCAGGTAAACGGAAGAAGTGCCATCACCGATTTTGAAGAGGTGGTGCGCTTAGATTTGCAGTACATTGATAACTGGTCCTTGTGGCTTGATATTAAAATTATTTTGAAGACGTTGCTTGTTATATTTCAAAAAACAGGGGCGCGGTAGAGACGATAGCGATTCTATATAGGTATAACAAAAAAGGATTGAGCTAAAAATGTGAAATATATACATTTTTAGCTCAATCCTTTTTTGTGTATTAAGAAAATGCTCCGCACTCGGGCGACGTATTAAGCCAAATGCAGATAGGCGGGCGACGCGAAGTATTCTACAAGTGTTCGGATAAATTGGCTATTGGTCGGTCTTCTTGCATTGTACCGTGGTGTTGATTCAGACAAAGCATAATAAACGGAGGGATCACCTTTCTTCCATGCAGTTTCGATTGAGTGCCGTATGGCGCGTTCGACAATAGCCGGGTTCGTCTTATGTGCTTTTGCGATTTCGGGATACAGTCGTTTGGTCACGCCCTCTAAAAGCGTAGCATCTTTCCAAACCATATGAAGACCATATTTCAGATACTTTGAACCTTTTAAGTGCGGAAATATTCCAATCTGAAATAACAATGCAGCCATGCTTTTTTGCATGTCGATTTCTCCTGTGGCGATGGTCATGTCTTGCCCCATTTTCTTTGAATAGGTAGGGATACTGTGGGCAAGATGTATGGTCTCCATTTTTTCTGAAATAAACTGCTTCATACGGATCGACAAAATTTTCAGATCAAATGGTTTTAACATGATATAGCTTGCGCCAAGCTCGAGTGCCTGTTTTGTGACAACGGGTGAACTGACAGCTGTTAAAATAAAAGTAGTGATGGGCATATGTAAAATTTTTAGTGATTCTAATATGCTGATGCCGTCTTTGCCAGGTAGGACGATATCGATAACCGCTATATCTGGTTGTTTGGCTTTTATGAGTTCGAGACCACTGATTCCATCATGGGCGCAACCCACGACTTCAAACTCTGGATCCGACTGCAGATAATCGGAAATTAAAGCACATAATTCTTCGTTATCCTCGATGAGGACAATGCGTACGGTCATTATAATCCCTCCTCGTTCGTATATTGTGCATACCGTATTCTAAGTAAGTATATCAAATTTCAAGAACAAATGTAACATAAAATAAAATTTTGTCATTTATTGCAAAGAATTTTTTTTTCAATACTAAATAGTGCTAATGTTTTGTAGAGCTCTATCACATCGATGTACAAAATGTATGATAAATTTCAAACATTTTATCACGATAACAGAACGAGTATGTCACAAAAAAACATTTGTTCATCGCCACATATATACCAGTATAGAAAAATAAGAAAAGGGTTACTTTATAACTATACTGTTTTAGAGTTGAATCTGTTACGAATTTAAACAAGGTGCCCGACATCGCTTGATGCGTGCGGTTTTATTTTCATGTTCGATAAATGTATCCTGATCAATGCGTTATCATTGTGCACTTGCTTAGATTCAACGCTAAAATGGCATAAAAGTCGCATTCATACAATTTGGAACGTGACACAGTATACACATTTTTTAGGAGTGACTTATACCGATGAACAATAGATTAGAAAAAATGATAAAGTCACCTTTATTTTATTTATCCGCTTTCATGATCGTAGTATTATCCTTGGCAGTCTATTTCATTACATGTTTTTCTTCTTTTCCAAAGGAAATCAATCTGTTTGCCGGTACAACGTATAAACTTAATTTTAATTTGCCGGTACAAGCGTGCATTACGAATGAGGACATAGAAGTCGTTAATATAAATAGCAAAAAAGTGTCTGACAACATTCATATTAACCTGAAAGAACCGCTCTCTATTGAGTCTGGTTCTGCCGGAAAATTAAAAATGGAGCTTTCTTTATTGGGGATTCCGTTCAAAGATGTCAGCATGGCGGTCATACCAAACGTTGAGGTGGTGCCATGCGGCATGACCGTTGGTGTGAAAATAAATACAGACGGCGTGATGGTCTTGGGCACTGGTTTTGTGCAGGCGTCAGATGGCGGGGCAACAGAACCAAGTAAGGGCATTTTGAAATCGGGCGATTTGATTTTGGCTGTTGACGATGTAAGTATCGTAGACAAAGAGGGGTTAATTGGGGCAATAGAAAAAGACGATGACAAAAATATACGTTTAAAAATAAAAAGAGATGATTCTGTTATGACGGTGGAGATTAAGCCGGTCCTTTCAGAATTAGATCATAAAAATAAAATTGGTGTGTGGGTGCGAGACAGCACACAAGGAATAGGTACCGTAACCTTTTATAACCCGGATACAAAGCGATTTGGGGCGCTCGGTCACGGCATATTGGATGTAGACACGAAGCAGTTGATGTCTGTTCGTGCGGGAGAAATTTTGGGGGCGGATATTCTTTCGATCAAAAAAGGGAAGAAGGGCAGTCCGGGTGAACTGTTGGGAGACATTCATGACGACGTATTGCTGGGTACCATTACAGAAAATATACCCCATGGGCTTTATGGGGTAATCAATGAGGCAAATATAGCAAAATTTCCGCAAGAAAAAATGCCCATAGGCTTGCAAGATGAAGTACAAACAGGGCCTGCTAAAATTCGGTCGAATGTAGTCGGCCACGAAATTAAAGAGTACGACATTGAAATTGAAACGGTTAACAAATATAGTTCGGACAACTCAAAAGGAATGATCATCAGAATCACCGATCCCGCGCTACTTGAAAAAACAAATGGCATCGTGCAAGGAATGAGCGGTAGCCCGATTATACAAAATGGCAAATTGATAGGCGCGGTGACCCATGTGTTTGTACAGGATTCGACAAAAGGGTATGGAATTTTTATAGAAAATATGATGTAAAGACACCACTTTTGGCTGTGTACAGCACGACAAGACGCTTGTGTATACTGCTTTAGGTTTCAACGGGCATAAACTATGCGGTGAACAATAATCTGTGTCAGATTGAACCCTAAAGCAGTATAGAAGGTGAGAGGATTGGTCGCATGGACGGTTTTTCTGTTAAGACTGCGGGCTTGCAGCGTATGTTAGCCTTTTCGCTCAAAAGACAACGCCCTATAAAAATAATTTTGCAAATCAGACAAAATTAATATAAAATGATCAAAGGTTCGCATAGATCCCGATGGTCAGGAGGGCACTGCACAATGAAGGATATCAAAGAGTTTAGAGAATTTGCAAAAATCGAGCCGATCCACAAAGGTTGGTCGAATGACAAGAAATACTACATAGAAACGTCGGATGGAGAAAAACTGCTTTTGCGCGTTGCAGACATATCGGAATATGACAAAAAGAAAGCAGAATATGAAATGATGGAGAAGGTGGCGGCTTTGGGTGTACCAATGTCACGACCTATTCGTTTTGGCACTTGTAATGAAGGAAAAAGCGTATACTTGCTACTGACATGGTGTGACGGTGAGGATGCCGAAACTGCTCTGCCATGGCTTACAGAAACAGAGCAATATGTGCTTGGCGTACAATCTGGTGAAATTTTAAAAAAGATTCATTCTATTCCGGCACCAGAGGAACAGGCGGAGTGGAGCGGTCGTTTTAACCGTAAGACAAAGATAAAGATTGAAACATACCGCAATTGTGGTTTGCGCTTTGATGGGGATGACAAAATCATCGACTATATCGAAAACAACCGTAAGTGGCTTGAAGGCAGACCGCAGTGCTACCAACATGGGGACTACCACGTCGGAAACATGATTATTTCACCCGAAAACACGCTGTCAATCATTGATTTTAACCGTCCGGATTTTGGCGATCCATGGAAGGAGTTTAACCGTATCGTGTGGAGTGCGGCGGCTAGCCCACATTTTGCCACAGGTCAGTTAAAGGGATACTTTGGCGGTACCCCTCCGAATACGTTTTTTAGGTTGCTGGCTTTTTATATTGCGAGCAATACGCTGTCGTCCATTTACTGGGCGATTCCGTTCGGGCAAAAGGAAGTCGACACCATGATGAAGCAGACGCAAGATGTTTTGAATTGGTACGATGGAATGGAAAATTTTGTGCCATCATGGTACTTGCGGGATTTTTATGTGCAGTATGCGGATGAAGTGCCCTATAAGCTGAAGTCGCCATTTGACCTGTCGTTTATCCAGAAATACGGCAAGGTGTTTAAGGTCTTTGACGACCAGGATTCGGGCAACATTTGCTTTGGCGTTAAGAAGGGCGATAAAAGGTATTTCATCAAGTTTGCCGGAGCACCGACGGTGCAGTATGCTGGTACGCCCAAAGACGCGATAAGCTGCCTAAAAGCCGCTGCACCTGTATACCAAGAGTTGGCGCACCCGAACTTAATCCGCTACATATATGCAGAGGAAGTAGGCAATGGCTTTGCGATTGTCTTTGAATGGACGGATGGTGCATGCATGGGAAGGATGTATCCGCGGTCGAGACAAAAATTCATGCAGATGCCGCTTGATATGAAAATGAAAGTATTCCAGGATATCCTGTTGTTTCACGCCCATGTCGCGGCGAAACACTATGTGGCGATCGACTTTTATGACGGCAGTATTTTATATGATTTTGAAAAGAATCAGACCATGATATGTGATATCGATTTTTATACGAAAATGCCTTATAAAAATGGTATAGGGAGGATGTGGGGGAGCAAGCGGTTTATGTCGCCGGAAGAATTTGCGTGCGGCGCGAACATAGATGAGGCAACCAACGTGTATCTGATGGGTGCGACTGCCTTTGCCCTGTTTAGTGGATATGATAGAACGCCAGAAAAATGGGTTTTGGGTGAGAAGTTGTATGATGTCGCGATAAAAGCAGTCAGTGATGATCGTGGGTCGCGGCAACAGTCTATACGTGCATTTATAGATGAGTGGGAAGAGGGCGGGAGAAGGGATAATGGTTTGTAAGCATTAGGGTATGATGCTGAACCACTAACCACGATGAGAGTGCACCAAAATAATAAAGGCAGTACAGATAAAATTCTACTTTGAGAATTTTATCTGTACTGCCTTTATGAACTTAAGGTTTATAGTCGATCCGTTTTAGGATGTGCTCATAATCCAATCAGCCGACCCACATTATAAATCAAAAAAGCAGCGATCCATGCAACGCCAGTCTGAAAGATAATCGAGAAAAATGTCCACTTAAAGGAGTTCAACTCACGTGCAATGGTCGCGAAAGCTGCCACGCACGGCATATAAAGCAAAACGAACACCATGTAGGCGTAGGCCGACAACGGGGTAAACGCCTGGCTGATGGTGGTGAGAAGTTGGGAGGATTCTTCGGGTGCATTGTAGAGGATTGCCAACGTGCTGACAACGGCCTCTTTGGCGATAACACCCGTAAGTAGGGCAACGGACGCTTGCCAGGTGCCAAAGCCCAGCGGTGCAAAGAAGGGTGCCATAAAAGCACCAATGGCGGCAAACATGCTATTCGAATTGTCTTCAACGACTTGGAAATAAATATCGTATGTCTGCAAAAACCAAATTACAATGGAGGCGAGAAGCATAATGGTTCCGGCTCTCACAACAAAATCCTTGCTTTTTCCATACATTCTAAACAGAACGGTAAACATCTTTGGCATACGGTAAGGCGGCAAATCCATTATGAAGGGCGCTTGCTCGCCTTTTAAAATTGTCTTGCTTAACAAAGCACTGCTGAAAATAGCGACAACAATGCCAAGCACATAAAGCGAAAAGACGACGAGCCCGCTTCCTTTTGCAAACAAGGCACCGGCAAAAACCGCATACACAGGCAGTCTCGCGCCACAAGACATAAACGGCGTAATGAGCATGGTGATGCGTCGATCAGATTCGCTTTTTAACGAGCGACATGACATAATCGCGGGGACGCTACACCCAAACCCCATTAACATAGGGATAAACGACCGACCAGACAACCCCATTTTTTGTAGAAAGCTGTCCATCATAAACGCCGTTCTTGCTGTATACCCCGTGTCCTCCATAAACGACAAGAAGAAGAATAGTAGCGTAACTTGGGGCAAAAAGGTTAGAACAGTGCCGACGCCGACAAAGATGCCATCTACGATAAAACGAACGGACATTTCGGAGGCACCACTTGCCACAAGAAAATCATGTACGGAAGAGGCCAACTTTTGGTTTATGGTTACATCAATGAGGTCTGTCAAAAAACTTCCGAAAGCGCCAAATGTGATTTGGAATATAACAAACATGATTAAAAGAAATATCGGAATGGCAAAAACTTTGTGCAAGAGGATACGATCTACTCGATCCGTACGGGATTCTGCCTTTACAACATGGCTACGTGTGACAACATCGGATACCAACCGATCTGCATAGTGGTAACGCGATTCGGATATCATGGTCTCGAAGTCTTTGCCTACTGTCTCTGGATATTCAATGTGGCTTAAAAAATCTGTAAGGATACGTTCGATTTCATTTTGTAAGGAGGGCGCAAGGTAGAGGTCATCTTTCACAAGGCGATCGCCTTCCACCAACTTGATGGTGTTGTATAAAACGTTCTTGCATCCTGTTTTCAGAAGCAGTTGCATGACTTGACCAATCGGTGTAAATAGAGCGAAGTTTTCTAAAATGGTTTTGGGCACATAGGTCTGGGCGGTATAAGCGGTACAAGCCTGAATCAAAGCGGGCAGACCTTCGCCTGTCTTAGCAGAAATCGGGATGACTGGCATGCCTAACGCCTCCGCTAATTTTTTCGCGTCAATTTTATCGCCGCTTTCAGCTACCTCATCCATCATGTTTAGCGCAACCACAATGGGTATGTTTAGCTCCATGAGCTGGGTGGTGAGGTATAGGCTCTTGGCAAGATTGGTTGCATCGACAATATTGATGATTAAGTTCGGTTTGTCCTGTATGATTGCGTTTCGGGCAATGATTTCATCTTCTGTAAAAGGGGACAACGAAGGGATGCCCGGCAAATCAATGAGATTGATTTTATCGTCACACTGCTTTAAACGTCCTACGTTTTTTTCGACGGTGACACCAGACCAATTTCCAACCCTTGCCTTGCGCCCTGTCAACGTGTTAAACAAAGTGGTTTTTCCACTATTCGGATTTCCGACCAAAGAAAAGCAAATATCCATTCAAATTCATCTCCTATATATGTATCTTGTCTACAAGCACTTTCTTTGCATCCGCTTTTCGTAAGCTTAGCCCTAATCCTCGAATCGAAATTTCAATCGGGTCACCAAACGGCGCTGTGCGTTTGACAAAAACCTCAGTGCCCGATATGATGCCCATGTCTAGCAAGTGTTTTTTAATTGCGCCTTCGCCCCCAACATGGACGATTACCGCTTTTTCATTGATTGGCAGTTCGTCTAAAGAAATACGCATCGCTTAATTGCCCCCTTTGTGTTTTAATGCAAAAACGGAAGATGTCTGCTTTAATACGTCTGATTGAGCCGCCAGTTGTTCTGCATAGGCGGACGTCTCCTCTGATGTCGCCGAATTGGCTTGGGTAATCGCCGAAATTTCTAAAGTGGCATCATTGATATGTGAAATGGAAGCGGCTTGCTTTTCGGTGGCCATGTATATTTCATTGATCGTGTTTGTTACTTTCGTAATATCTTCTACAATATTATTTAAGACGCTTGCGGTGCGGTGTGCTGTTTTTGTTCCCACACTCACCTTATCCCGTGATTCGTCTATCAGCGCGGAGGTGTCTTGTACGGCTTTGCTACTTCTGGTTGCCAAGTGGCGCACTTCTTCGGCTACGACGGCAAATCCCTTGCCAGCAGACCCGGCACGAGCCGCTTCAATGGTCGCATTAAGCGCCAGAAGATTGGTTTGGAAGGCGATGGTCTCTATTACTTTGATGATATTGCCGATGTTATCTGAGGCTTGGTTGATATCATCCATCGCGGTCAGCATGGCGTCCATCTCGGCCGTGCCCGTTACGGCGTTGGTCTTTGCTTCTCGGATATACGCATCTGCATTTTTTGCATTTGTCACGGTGGTACCTGTTTCGTTGTAAAGAGACTCGATTGTGCTTTTTAGTTCTTCTACGGAGGAGGCTTGCTTGTTTGCGCCTTCGGCTAAGCTTCCACTGGCCGAGGCAATTTCTTCTGCCCCCGCTGAAACTTGAAGCGAAACGCCATTTAAGTTTTCCATCACTTCATTAAAGGTTGTGATAATGCTATTGATGGATACTTTCATGCTGGAAAAGTCACCGATATATGGCCTTGTAATTTCAACATCGAGGTTATAGTCTGCCATTTGCTTTAGTACGTCGGCAATTTCTAATATGTATGAATTCAGTGTATCAATGGTTGTATTCAGTGAATTTTTAATGATAGCAAAGTCACCTTTAAACGCGCCTTCCACATGAACGCGCAGATTGCCTTCAGCAACTTTTTCGAGCACGTTGGCGGATTCCATAATGGGTGCGGATAACGTGACCATTAACGCATTCAGCTTCGCCAAAATCGTGAGCCAATCGCCGCTATATTTATTTTCTTCTACCCTTTGCCCCAAATGACCTTCTGTTGCGGCGGTAACAAGGCCGCTGATTTCATTGCTAATGCTCTGCAAGTTCTCTCGTAAATGACGGATGGCGATATTGGCTTTTTGTTTCTCACCGGGGTACTGTGGCAAATCTACATCAAAGTCACCTTGCTCAAAGGCAGATAAACAATCCAAAATTTCATTTGTCATGGTCACGTATGACGCCACCATGTTATTGATGCCTGTCGCAAGAGAATTGTAGGCACCACCATAGGCGTCGGTGGTCAGTCTGGCTTTCATAACGCCCGCATTTTGTTGTTCGAGGAGAGTATCCATGGAGAGTATCAGTTGGCTTACGGTATCTGAAACATGTAACAAGCTTGTCGCTAACATCCCAACCTCGTTGGTAGACTGGTATTTGATTCGGGCGTTTAGATTTCCGTCGGCAATTTCATTGGCGGCTCTATTGAGTTCGTGAAGGGGATCAACAATGCCGGTTGTCAATCGGTTTATCATATGTCTCGTCAGTTGGAACGCAACCAGCATGAGTAGCAAAACAAGGATCGTCGCCATATTTTTAGATGCTTGATTGGATTTATGTAATGCTTCAAATTGTGTTTGTTCTTCGGCTGTAATCGTTGCGAGTTGTTGGATAAATTTGGTTTGTATTGCTGATGCTTGGGTACGGCGGGTAGACTCGTTCAATGGCGGGGCGCTCATTAACGATTCATAATCAGAAATTAGCGTCTGCATTTGTGTCAATGTATCAATTTCGATTGCGGTGGCATCATGATAGAACTGCACAGCGGCAAGACAATCGTCAAGCAGGGTGTGAAGCTTGGTGCAATCTGCTGCAATGGATGGGGATAGGTCTTTGGCATTTGTGGCAGACAAATTTATTGTTTTGCTGGTTAAGGAAGTAAAGGTGCCGCCAATGTTGCTTAAAGATACGAGTGGTTTCATCGTTGAATTCATCATGATATCGTTGGTATTGCCAACGCTTCTTAGCGCTAGAATACCGATTGCACCGATCACGATTGTAAACATACAGACAACTGTGAACGTAAGCGTAATACGAGTTCGAATTTTCATATTTCTAAAAAACTGATTCACCTATATTCCTCCCAAAACTATACTTCGTATTTGCCACAAATAGTATATCACATGTTTGTATGAGACGTCACGCGAGAATGCAGAAAAAAATAAGCGTATCCAAATGTATTTTCTCACGAAACTGGTGTCAACACCCATCGTGGTACATTGGATACGCTTTCTTATATTGATTTAATGCATTATTCGCTTATCTTTTCAAAATCGTCTTTGGTCACGCCACAAACAGGGCAAACCCAATCTTCTGGAATGTCTTCAAAACTGGTGCCGGCAGCAATGCCAGAATCAGGATCACCGACAGCCGGGTCATACTCATAAGCGCACACAGTGCAAACCCATTTACTCATACTATTAAATCCCCCTTTCTACATTTTGTTGTATATGTTATCTATCTCTAAGACAGCGCGCTTGCAAATTCTTTGCCAAACAAAACCGCAGACTCTAGTTGTTCGTCGGTCGGGTTAAATTGAACCTTGAAACCCGCCACAGGTGTTTTGAGTCGCAGTTGTTTGAAGCGGCCTTCGATATTCGGAACCGCTTCACCACTCCAACCATAAGAACCAAAAGCGCCCGCAATAAGACCCTTGTTGATAATTGGATTAAGGGAAGAAAGAATATCCCAAACCGGCGGCAACGTATCACCGACTAATGTCGGCGAACCAATAAGCAAGCCTTTTGCCTTTGAAATTTTATTAAGTACAGTCTGTTTGTCTGCCTCTACCAAATCATAGAGGGTGGTATCTAGGTGGGGGTTTTGTTCTTTGATCCCGTCCGCAATTTTTTGTGCCAATTTTCTTGTGTAGCCGTATGCAGACACATAACAAATCACGACAGAATCAGTTTTGTCATTTTGTGACCAAGTGGTGTAGTAGTCAACATATTTTTGGATGTCTTGGCGAATAATCGGACCATGACCGGGGCAGATGGTGTCTATATCTAGAGATTCGATTTTTTTAAGAGCGGCGAGCACATGCTCTTTGAAAGGAGATAAAATGCCATCAAAGTAATATTTGTAAGCATCATAAAAATCGCCCTCAATGGCATCGTTAAATAATTTTTCATCACAGTAGTGACAGCCGAAAAAGTCACAGGTGAAGAGTGTTTTGTCTGAAACAGCGTATGTGAACATCGTGTCAGGCCAATGGAGAAACGGTGCCATTATAAATTGTAGCTCTTTTTCGCCTAGGTCAAGCGTATCGCCGTCGGTGACAATCTGCTGATGAAACGGGCGATTGATCACTTGTTCCAAAAACTTCATGGCGATTTTTGTGCCGACGATAATGATGTCTGGGTATAGGTTGATTAGTTTTTCGATGGTACCGGTATGGTCTGGTTCGGTATGGTTGACAATGATATAATCGATCTTTTTGTCGCCAAGCCCAATCGCATCGGTGATGCGCGCCGTATGTTCATCAAAAAATTTCGGTTTGCTTGATTCCACGAGTGCGGTTTTTTCTTTGCCTTCAACAATATATGCATTGTAGGTGGTTCCATATTCTGTATGCATGACGATATCAAACACTTTGATGTCGTTGTCAAGCGAGCCAACCCAAGATATACCATTTTTTACTTTTATAGATTTAAACAAGATAAAACTCCTTTCCAAATCGGATGAATGTATATTGGTCTTCGATATATTTATCAAGATAAATATATCCATTAGAGTATAATCAAATGAGAAGATTGTCAAGAATAATTTTTTAGTGAAAACAATTATCGTTTACCAGACTTTTCCACCACAGTCTGCGTTTAAATTTGCTTTAGGTACAGTATCTCTGCCCGTGTCAAGTGGCGGTATTGTCCTTTTTCGAGATCACCAAGGAAAAGCTTGCCCGTGGCGACACGTTTCAAATGGTGCACTTGATGGTCGATGGCTTCGCACATTTTACGGACTTGGCGGTTTCGCCCTTCGTTAATTGTGATTTTGACGGTTGTGTATGTACCCTCGCCCTTTACAATTTCTATTTTGGCGGGGGCGGTTTTGTAGTCATCGATGACGAGGCCAGTTCTAAATTGCTGAAGCTGCTCTGGGGTCGGGGTTGAGGATAATTTTGCCATGTAGACCTTTTCAATGTTGTGCTTTGGATGGGTCAGCTTGTAGGTCAAATCGCCGTCGTTTGTTAAAAGCAACAAGCCGGAGGTGTTATAGTCAAGCCGCCCGATTGGATAGAGCCGACACTTGATGTCCTTCACATAATCAAGAACCGACGAACGATCGAACTGATCTTTAACCGTCGTGACGCAACCTTCTGGCTTGTGCAACATGATATAGTAGAGTTTTTCTTGTAGCAACACCTTTTTGCCGTTATACCGAACCGTATCTTTTCGCGGCTCTACTTTGGTGCCGAGCTCGCGAACGACGACTCCGTTTACACTGATATCGCCGTTTAATATAAGTTGTTCTGCTTTTCTACGGGAGGCAACCGAGGCCTCCGCTAAATATTTTTGTAATCTGATTTGCATACTCGTTCCCTTCTTTTGTCGTAGCACGTGGCGCTTGTACAGCCACACGCATGATTATTCGAATTCTAGTATACACCCACGGCCTACTTTTAACCAGTGGTTTATGATTTTTTCCAAAGAAGTATTAAAATCGTGCCGGGCAGCCGAATCGGAGGCCAGTAGGTTGATTTCATCTTGTAAGACGCCGTTTATATAAATGTTGGCTTGCCCGATGGTGTCTCCTTTTGCGACGGGTGCCTCAACCCATTCGGGCTTCACGATTTCAATGTTAATTTTCTCTTTTTCATCCGCTCGTAGAGGAAGTTCGTAGCCTTCCTGAAAATAAAGATTGACTGTACCTGTTCGCGATTTTATGACCGGTACGTCTGCGGCGATGTTCTCTGCGTTCACGATGGTTTCGTAGTGGTAGTTATCAAACCCATATTTCAAAATCCGTTTTGTATCCACCCACTTTTGTTCGCGCCCTTTGGGACCCCAACCGCTCGCCAGTACGACCGAGATGAGTTGCATGCCGTTTTGGGTTGCCGCACCGACAAAGCAATGACCAGCTTTTCCTGTAAATCCAGTTTTTACGCCGATGGCACCGTTAAACTCTTGGAGCAGACGGTTTTTATTAAAAATATCATAGGTCGAGCGATTGCTTTTGACACAAATATGTTTTGTGTTGATGATGCGCTTGAATTCGTCGTTTTGTAATGCATATTGTGCAATCAAGGCAAGATCGTGGGCGGTTGAGTGATGGTCGCCTAGATCTAGACCGTTAGGCGTTTCGAAAACAGTATCCTGACAGCCGATTTCTTTTGCCTTCTTTGTCATCGCGGCGCAAAATTCTTCTACACTGCCGCTTACATGTTCGGCAATGGCGACTGCGGCGTCGTTTGACGATTGCATCATCAGTGCATACATCAAATACTCAAGCTTAATTTTTTCCCCCTGTTGAAGATGCATTTTTACAGGTGGAGCCAAGGACGCACGGCGACTGACGGTCACGGTGTCTTGCAGATTTGCATTTTCCAATGTCAAAATAGCCGTCATGATTTTGGTTGTGCTTGCCATCGCCATGGGCTTGTCAGCATTTTTTTCGAAAAGCACCCGACCTGTTTTGTCGTCCATCAAAATGGCCGCTTGTGCATCTACTTTTGGTTCGATGCTTTCCGCATAGGCACCGCTTACCTGTATAAAAGCAATTAAAAAGGCAATCAATAGCCCGCGCCCGATATGAATGCCACGCATGACATGGGAAACAAAATTCTTCTTCATGTTTTTTCTCTCTCCTTGCATAATCTGATTCTAGTGCTGTGGCATTATTTTACCCATGTTTTGATTAAATATAAATAATTTATGCGGTTTGAGGATGTATATGAAAAAACAAAAGTGTAGAAAAAGGTGGATTCCGCGGTTGACACTGTTTTTTGTATATGATAATCTTATAGAAGGAAACTATATGAGATGACTTATTTTATAGAAATGGAGGAATACTTGTATGGAATTTAAAGGAAGCAAGACAGAAAAAAATCTGATGGAGGCATTTTCAGGTGAGTCGGAGGCAAGAAATAAGTATACATATTTTGCGAGTGTAGCCAAAAAAGAAGGCTATGAGCAAATTGCGGCTATTTTTCTTGAGACGGCAGAAAACGAGAAAGAACATGCAAAATTATGGTTTAAAAAACTAAACGCTATCTCCAACACCATAGACAACTTGAAATCGGCGGCGCATGGCGAAAATTATGAACATACGTCTATGTATCCAAAGTTTGCAGAGGATGCAAAAGAAGAAGGCTTTCAAGACATTGCGTTTCTGTTTGACAAGGTGGCTGCTATTGAGAAAGATCATGAAGAGCGCTATCTTGCCCTCCTCAAAAATGTAGAAGAAGGTAAAGTATTTCAAAGTGACGAAGACGTGGTTTGGGTATGCAGAAATTGTGGTCATGTGCATAGAGGCACAGAGCCGCCAGCCATGTGTCCGACCTGCGCGCACCCAAAAGCATATTTTGAAATAAGAAAAATAAATTATTGAGATATTTGTTCGTGAAGCACCGCGACTGGTCGCAGCTAGAAATCGTATAAAGTATTTTCTTATATTATCGCATATAAAAAAGGCAGATTTTAAGGGTGTGTCACCTTTTTTAAAATCTGCCTTTTTGTTTTATCGGTTTGCGATTAGCATGCGCACCGAACGCTCTGTATAACCGAATTTTTTGGCAAGCAATCGGTAGTTGCTGCCGTTGAATTCGTCATGCATAGAGCGGACGATACATCCTGCGAAGATTCTTTTTTCACTCGGTATGTAGATGGACGAGCCGCCAAATTCTTTCGACATGGCACATATGCCGTCGAAACCGATAATTGTGATGATGTTGTCATAGGGGTACAAAATCTCTTCCGGGTATTTGTCTGCGCTTTCTCGTAATGCTTCATAATCCATTTTTATTCCTCCTTGTATGATGGCCAGTGTAATGGTCGGTGTAAGTTGAAAAATTTGAGACGATACGGTTACAATGGGGTACGGCTTGTCAACCGTGGTGTACACCCAGTATAGCAAACGACAAAGTGTTTGTCAACCATGGTTTACAAAATAATTCATAAAAAAAATCCAAACTCTTTTAGGCGGTGGCGATATGAGCAATTTAAGTGAGCTGTTGAAATCCAAACGACAGGAAAAAAAGATGGGCTTGCGTGACTTTGCCGCGTTTTTGGGCATCAGTCATGCGTATCTCGATAAGCTTGAAAAAGGTGTAGACCCAAGAACCGGCAAGGAGATAAAGCCGAGCGTCGAAGTGTTTAATAAAATCGCTTCGGCTTTAAACATACCCAAAAGTGAGTTTTCTGTATTGTGCGGTTATGTACAGTCGAATGGGTTTGGGAATGGCGGTTTGGGCAAAGAGGAGGGCGAAGGGAAAAATTCTTTCGCAACCAATATCGAGGACTACATCAATAACCTTCGAAACATGGAGGGGCTGATGTTTCAAGAAGAACCTGTCGGAGAAGAAGCGTTGGATAGCATTGTGAGCGCTTTGATAGAAGGGATGAAGCAAGTTGACATGAAGAATAAAAGAACTAGAAAATCGCAGAGGGGCGAAGACGCCATCACTTCCGCCATTGACGACACAGCCGCAAAAGGGTAAAATATGTTGCATGTAACACGGGTATGTCCTTATCTTTAACCATCAGGAGGAAATGTTTATGATTATCGTCATGAAGCCAAATGCCACAGAAGAAAATATCTTAGGTGTCGTTAAATATTTAGAAAAAAAAGGGTTACAAGCCCACCTTTCGAAGGGCGAAAATGTGACCATCGTTGGGGTCATTGGAGACAAGACAAAGTTGTCTGACAACACAGGCTTGTTGCCCGGTGTAGACAGATTGGTGTCAGTCACAGAATCTTACAAGCTTGCCAATAAAAAATTCCATCAGTCGCCATCCTGTATCCAGATTGGAGACTTGACAATCGGCGACGGGCATTTCGTCGTTATGGCTGGCCCTTGTGCAGTAGAAAGCAGAGAACAATTACTAGAAACAGCCCATGCAGTTAAAAAAGCGGGGGCACAAGTGCTTCGAGGGGGCGCGTTTAAACCCCGTACATCGCCATATTCTTTTCAAGGTCTTGAGATCGAAGGGCTTAAATATATGGCAGAAGCAAGAAATGAGACAGGGCTAAAGGTCGTATGTGAAGTGACAAGCAACGAGGCCATCGAAGCGGCGGTAGAGTATGTAGACATTTTACAAATCGGCGCGAGAAACATGCAAAACTTTACCCTTCTAAAGGAAGCAGGCAAAACAAAGATACCGGTTCTGTTGAAACGCGGGCTTTGTGCAACCATAGATGAATGGCTAAACGCCGCCGAATATATTTTAAGCGAAGGCAATCCGAACGTCATTTTGTGCGAGCGCGGCATCCGAACGTATGAGACAAGTACACGGAACACGTTGGACATTAGCGCCATTCCGGTGATCAAGTCAAAAAGTCACTTGCCGATTATCGTAGACCCAAGCCATGCGACAGGTGTGAGAGAGTATGTGGCACCTCTTGTAAAAGCGTCAGCGGCTGTAGGTGCCGACGGCGTCATGGTAGAGGTACATCCGAATCCAGAACAGGCGCTATCGGACGGGCCACAATCATTAAACCCTGTTGATTTTGAAACATTGATGGACGAGTTAAAACCATTTATTGCCCTCGCAGGTCGTAAACTCTAATTGTTGAAGGAATGGTTCGAATGAAAAAAATTGGGATTATCGGCCTTGGTTTAATCGGAGGCTCGTTGGCACGGGCGCTGAAAGCACGTTGCCAGTTCGAAATTGTCGCGACAAACCGCTCGGAGACACCATTGCTTGCGGCGTACAAAGAAGGGGTAATCGACAGATATACATGTGCCGTGGATGAGACATTTGCGGGATGTGATATCGTCTTCGTCTGTACCCCTGTGAACAAAATCATGGGCTATGTAGAGGCGCTTCGGCAGTACGTTTCAGAGGATTGCTTGATCACAGATGTGGGCAGCACAAAAGCCACGTTATACCACGAGGCCGCGGCGATGGGCACGCTGCGCTATATTGGCGGGCATCCGATGGCGGGCTCTGAAAAAATAGGATACAGCGAGTCAAAAGAGTATTTGTTTGAAAATGCATATTACATCATTACACCGTTGCCCACGGTGCCAGAGGCGGTTGTATCCGAATTTTCAGAGATATTAAAAAAAATAGGCGCGATACCCATTCGCATACCGGCTGACAAGCATGATTTTGTTGTCGCCGCGATCAGTCACACACCGCACATCATCGCGTCGGCGCTGGTGAATAACGTGAAAAACCTTGAGACAGACGATCATCTCTTGCAAGCGTTGGCGGCGGGTGGCTTTAAAGACATTACCCGAATCGCCTCGTCTAGCCCCGAGATGTGGAACAGCATTTGCCTCGAAAACAAATCGGAAATCTTAAAGGTGCTTGGTTCGTTTATTGGTGTGCTGAACGAGATGGAGACGATGGTTGCGAAAGGGGATGGTGATGCATTGTTTGCGTTTTTTCAGTCGGCGAAACAATTCAGAGATTCGTTCCATTCCAAGCAATCCAATGTCTATGTTCCGTCCTATGAGATTTTGTTAGATGTGGTAGACCGACCGGGTTGCATTGCGACCATTGCGACGCTGTTGAGTGTGAACAACATTAACATTAAAAACATCGGGATTTTAAACAGTCGGGAATACCAAGACGGCATCATGCAAATTTTGGTCGAGAACGAACCGGACAGAGAGAAAAGCGTTCGGTTATTAAAAGAAATGAATTTTAATGTATATCATAAGGAATGAGTGAACGAAATGGATATGGTGATAAGCAAAAAAAAGTCGATTGTAGGTGAGTTCGTTGTTCCCGGGGACAAGTCGATTTCACACCGCGCCGTCATGTTTTCTTCCATCGCAGAGGGCGTTACAGAAATAGACGGATTTTTGTCGGGGGACGATTGCTTGTCGACGATTCGTTGTTTTCGGCAATTGGGCGTAGACATACATATAGATGAAGAAAAAGTAATTGTGCATGGCAAAGGCATCAGAGGATTGCACGCGCCAAAAGAAAGATTGGATGTAGGCAACAGCGGAACGACGATACGGCTTCTGTCTGGGCTTTTATCGGGGCAGTCTTTTTCTTGTCAGATGACAGGGGATGCGTCGATTCAAAAGCGTCCGATGGACAGGGTCGTGGTGCCGTTGTCGATGATGGGTGCGGACATTCAGGGCGAAAACAATAAAAATTTTGCCCCTCTTGTAATCAAGGGATCAACATTGCACGCAATTGAATATACGTTGCCTGTGGCAAGTGCGCAAGTCAAATCGGCGATTCTCCTTGCGAGTTTGTATGCCGAAGGTACAACCAAAATTCATGAACCCGAAGCGACAAGAGATCACACCGAAATTATGTTAAATTATCTCGGCGCCGATATTAAAAATACAGACGGCGTCATCACATCAGCGGCGATTGAACAGCTATACGCAAAGCCGATTCATGTGCCGGGCGATATATCCTCGGCGGCATTTTTGATCGTGGCGGCACTGGTGCGCCCTAATTCTTTCATTACAATCAAAAGCGTGGGCGTAAACAAAACAAGAATTGGTATCGTGGAGGCGCTAAAGCAAATGGGTGCCGACATAAAGATCGTAAACGAGCGGACGCAATGTGGAGAGCCTGTGGCGGATATAGAAGTGCGCACAAGCGAACTGACAGGCACAACCATCTCAGGCGAGATGATTCCGAAAATGATTGATGAAGTGCCGATCTTTGCCGTGGCGGCACTGTTTGCCAAAGGCACAACCGTGATAAAAGATGCGGCCGAGCTAAAAGTAAAAGAATCGAATCGCATTCGCACCATGACGTGTGAGCTGAAAAAGATGGGTGCCGATGTGCACGAGACAGATGACGGCATGGTCATACACGGCGGCGCACCTTTGCATGGGGCGACAATCGACAGCCATCATGACCACCGGGTTGCCATGAGCCTTTCGATCGCGGGGCTGGCGGCAGACGGCGAAACAATCATCAATGGGGCAGAATGTGTAGACATATCGTATCCCGGCTTTTTTGATGCCATTGGAAACCTTTAAGCGATATGAGGGAGACCGTATGCGAATTCTGTTTGTATGTTTAGGAAATATTTGCCGCTCGCCTATGGCGGAAGCGGTTATGAGACATAAGTTAGAGAACATAGGACGTGGGGATATCGTGGTCGATTCTGCCGGAACAAGTGGGTGGCATGTGGGCGAACCGCCCTTTAAGGGAACGAGAGATAAACTTCGCAACATGAATATCAGCGACAAAGGCATAAGAGCCAGAGCGTTTACCCAAAAAGATTTTCTTGCGTTCGATTATATCATTGGTTTGGACAGGCAAAACGTAACCGACATCAAAGGGATGGATCACAAGGGGCACCATGACAAGATTCATTTGTTGTCGGCATTTGTGCCAGATGCCACATGGGTTGATGTTCCCGATCCATGGTATACAGGTGACTTTGATTTGGCGTACGCACTCATTGACAGCGCGTGCAACGGGTTGCTTGCGCAATTGATGCAGAAAGAAAAAACATTGTAACAGAATTTTGAGCTGTAACAAACGTCGAAACCAAAAGAGTACGCTTGGTTTTCTAACATTTGTTACAGCTCATTTTTTGTTGTGTTCATAGGTGTACCATTATGCCAATGTATTCGCTTATGCCAACAAGCAATATATATAAACGGAGCATCATACAAATTGCAACTATCACTCCGGAATTTTTGGCAGTGAACATATTGCTGAACGATCTAACACTTCCATTCAAACAACCCCCACAACGTATAGTACACTATATTCTTGGTTGTAGATTTGGGTGATACATATTTTTTTCAAAAAGGTATAAACTACAGTATACGAAATATGTTCATAAATATGAGTGGAAAGGGCGATTAGGACAATGAAAATTTTGAAAGCATGCATGTATGTGGCGGTCATTGCGGCACTACTGCTGGCTGTCGGCTGTGAGAAAGAGAAAAAGGATGATATGCAAATATCCAGCGTGATGGGCAAGATTAAAACAAAGGCGAACTTCGCAGACCCGAAGGAAGAAGATTTAAAAAATGTAGGCGTGGCAGAACGGTATGGCATAAACCCCAACGATGTAGAAGAGGGTACCGTTTATTATTCGGGCGCAGAGAAAAATCCGGATAAGGTTATTTTGGTGAAAGCGAAAGATGAAGACGCGTTGTCACGCGTAGAGGAAGCGATGAGTGCAGAGGTAGTCGGCATGACAGATACGTGGGGCGACGATGCGACAATGCGGAAAAAAGTGGATGCACACATTATAAAGACGAGAGATCATACTGTTTTATTTGTTATTTCGGATGATCCAAAGGGGATAGAAGAGATTTTTGATGCGGCATAGGGTAGCTGAAACTCACTGCTGTGCAAATGATGAGAGAAAAAATGAACAACCCCGTCGCAGAGTAGACGGGGTTGTTCATTCCTACACAAAAATTAGCCTCCTACATCCTTAC
>JAVBJY010000122.1:0-10238 GCA_031546735.1 Eubacteriales bacterium | reverse complement strand
ATTAAATATTCAAAATCTGACGCCTCGCCAACCACCAAAGACTTTAACATCAATTTCACATTGTCGCTATCGGTTGAAATACCAAGCCAGTTTTTAAATGTTTTTCTGTAAAAATACATGACTTCTAAATTAGGAATCTTCAACGTGCAAATGATATTGCTCTCAGGATGAAACTGTTCGTCGATCGATTTCAAGTAGCCACTCATCAGCAAGAAAGACCAAAGGGCATCTTCGCTTGTATAAATATCACCGTAGACAATGTTATCATCTATCGGCTTTTCTATTGTTCCGTTCTCAATCAATATTTCAAAATCTTTTTTAATAGAGGAACCAGACCGCGCAAGCAAGTTTTCGATTAAGTCGTTGCTACTGGTATTGATCCAATACGGCTGTGGATAATCCATGTTGCGTTCAAAATAGTTGACTATGCTCCATGGATTATAAATGTCTGTCTCTCCAAAACGATAGCCATTGTACCAATTTTTAACCTCTGGCAGTTTATGCGCCATGCTATGATTTTCAGCAATTGCGGTTACTTCTTCTTCTGTAAAGCCAAAGTGTTCACTAAACTTTTCTTCCAGTATACTGGATACATATAGATTATTTAAGCCACTGAATATACTTTCTCTTGCGACACGCAGTATACCTGTTAAGCAAGCAACGTACAGTGCGCTGTTATCTTTTAATGCTCCGCTTAAAAAATTTCTCATAAAGCCAATTATGTTATCATAGAAGCCATACGTAAACCCACCTGTTATTGGCATATCGTATTCATCGATTAGGATGATGACCTTTTTGTTGTTGATTTTATACAGATATTCTGACAACTTTTTTAAACACATTTCATATTCAGCCTGTGAAGCAACCAAAGATATAATTCTGTCGATGGTACCTAACTCTGATTTGCCTAATCCAAGACGCTTTAACTGCTCCATATGCTGTAAATAGACATCTCTCATTAATAGCTTGACACTTTCGAATGTTAAATCCCACGTGATGTTCTTTACATCTTTAAAGGTAAGATAGATAACAGGGTATTGACCTTGTTCTACCCTATATGCCTCATGCTCCCAAATTTTTAACCCCGAAAACAAATAGGACGTATCCTCCGATGATTTCTCGAAAAAATATTTTAGCATGTTAAGATTCAATGTTTTCCCAAATCTTCTTGGGCGTGGGAAAAGGTAGACACCAAGCCTCTTGTCTACTATATCTCTTATAAGCAAAGACTTGTCTACATAATAACTATCTCGATCTATAATCTCTTTAAAATCGCTTACGCCAATGGGTAGGGGTTTCATTTTCCATCACCTCGCATAAATGGTCTTATAAAACTCGACAAAAAAATCACAAAAGATCGTGCGTCTGATAAAAGTTATATGTCTTGGTATAATTTGAAATAAAAAAATAGAACCAAGATTATATAAAACCTTGATTCTACCGGTAAAACGAGAGCTGGGCTGGAAGGATTCGAACCTTCGAATGCAGGAGTCAAAGTCCTGTGCCTTACCGCTTGGCGACAACCCATTATGAAACAAGCACGAGACGAGATTCGAACTCGCGGCCCTCGCCTTGGCAAGGCGATGCTCTACCACTGAGCCACTCGTGCATAAAGATGAAACAAATAAAGCGTGCAGCTGGGGGGACTCGAACCCCCAAGGTTGTAATAACCACTAGATCCTTAGTCTAGCGCGTATGCCAATTCCGCCACAACTGCATGAATTTGAACAACAGAATGTATTCTAAACCAGATCGTGAAAAATGTCAATAGCTTTTTTAAAAATTTATTTATTATTTTTTTACCACTGGTACGCACGCGGCATTTTTCCTGATAAAACCAAGGGTTTGCAGCCCTTTTTAAGAATTGCAAACCCAATGTTTTTTATCCCTCATTTACCCCATCGGTCGATGCCTTCGAGTTTAAGGAGTGCTCGCTTCGTATGTACCCCACCCGCGTATCCACGCAAGCTACCGTCCGCGCCAACGACGCGGTGACACGGAATGAATATCGAAATGGGGTTCTTTCCATTTGCATTGCCGACGGCACGGGAGAACGAACCACCCATGCCCTCTGCAATTTGTTTATAGCTTCTTGTTTCACCGTATGGTATTTTTGTCAGCTCATGCCACACACGTTTTTGATACGCCGTCCCCTCTGCACAAAGCGGCACCGAAAAGACGGTTCTCGTTCCTGCAAAGTACTCGGTCAATTGCTGGAACGCTTGCCGGATTAACGGCGTCTCTGCCCTCTCTGCTTGCGCCAAAACGGCTTGCCCTTGCTCTATAGGGAAGAATAGATTTGTAATGGCTACGCCATCGTCTGCAATGCCGATCTCGCCAATATCAGTTTTATAAAAAAATAGACTTTTCATGCATTCGCCCTCTGGCTTCAACTACAACCCGTCGTGGTGCCACATTCGGTACACACTTTGCATGTGCCGTTCTTCACCATCCTGTTGCTTTTACACGTCGAACACACTTCGCCATGCAAAAAGTCACTGGCGTTGTATTTTTTAGTCGTCACTGGTCTGTGGGGTTCAGCCTGCTCTACATCCTCTGGCTTCACCTGACAAAAAGAAAAGTTGCCAAGCTCTATGTCGATAATTTTACTAATCAAATCGGAAATCGAGTCTACAAATTTTATATAGGGATGCCCTGTTACATACCCGCTCGGTTCGTATTTTTGACCTCGATACATTTTCGCGATGTCTTCTGGCGGAACACCGTATTGAAGCATCTCGGACAGCGTCGTCGATACGCTATCAAGCAAACCTTTCGTCAATGAGCCTTGTCTGCCGGACGAAACATAAATCTCGCCGAGTCGCCCATCCTCATAAAACGACGTCGTGATGTATAGTTTAAGTCCGTCGATCGCCGCTTCGTGTACACGCGCCGTGCGGATGCCAGATGGCTTCACGCGCAACGGTTTGGACGCAATTTTTTTGTTGCTTATATAGTCAATTAATTCGCTATAGGAAAACTCTGTTAGTGGTTTTGTCGTACTTTCTTCTTTTGATGTGTTCATCGGCTGGCACGCTTTACAACCATCCCTGTACAAAGCAATCGCTTTCACACCCAATCTCCACGACAACTCATAGATGTCACTGACGTCGGCGACGGTTGCTTCTTTTGGAAGGTTGACCGTTTTGCTAATGGCACCTGTCACGTGTGGCGTGAGCGCGCCCATCATCTTCACATGCCCCTCTGGGCTAATAAACCGCTTGCCCGTGCCACATTGGTTGGCGGTGTCAAAAACGGCGTAGTGCTCTTTCTTCAAAAATGGTGCGCCTTCAATCTTTCCATCTTTGATCATGCCATTTTCATCTTTTTTCAGTACGTATTCAACGATTTTATCTGTCTCTTCTTTTGTGTATCCAAGTCTTTTGAGTGCATCAGGGATAATCGGGTTCACGATTTCCATAAACCCACCGCCCACCAACTTCTTATACGCCACGTGGCTAAAAAATGGTTCTGACGACGTGGTGGCACAGTCCATGGCAAAGGCAATTGTACCTGTCGGTGCAAGCACAGAGACTTGCGCGTTGCGATAGCCATACTTTTGTCCAGCCTCGATTGTACGGCTCCAAACTTCTGCTATGCATTTGGAAACAGAACCTAGCCCGCAATTTTTTAGTATTTTATGATCAATGACAACTGGCGTGTAAGGCATACCGTCGAATTTTTTATCGTCCTTATTGTAAGAAGCGGCGACAGCATGGTTATGCACGACGCGGAGCATATGCTCCCTGTTTAAATGAAAGCACGCGAAAGGTGCGATTTTTTCTGCCATCAACGCGGACGTATAGTATGAATAGCCCGTCATAATACTGGTGAGCGCCGCCGCAATTGCCCGTGCTTCGTTAGAATCATAAGGCAACGCCATTTCCATAAATAACATGCCTAAGTTCGTAAGGCCAAGACCTGTCGTTCTAAACTCGTATGATTTTCTGGCGATATCTTTTGTTGGAAACTGCCCCCAGTGGATGGTTGCCTCCAGAACAAGCTGAATCATTTTAATCGAATGGGTATAAGACTCTAAGTCAAAGTTATTTTTTTCTGCGTCGTAATACTTGATGATGTTGATGCTAGCCAGATTGCATGCTGTATCGTCCAAAAACATGTATTCGGAGCACGGGTTGGAGGCATTGATTCGATTGTACTTCTCGTTGTATTTGCCATCCTCGCCAGCCGGACACGTGTGCCACGCGTTGATCGTGTTGTCAAACTGAACGCCAGGGTCGCCACAACGCCAAGCCGCCTGTGCAAGGGCGTTCCACATTTCTTTAACCGGAATGTTTTTGTCAATTTTCCGATCTACGCGCCCTTTCGTCTCCCATACTGCATCATCATCATGAATTTTCTGCATAAATGCATCAGATATACGAACAGAGTTGTTTGCATTTTGGCCAGACACTGTTTCATACGCCTCGCCATCAATCGTCGCCGCGTAGCCCATTTTCGAAAGAGCCACTACTTTGTCTTCTTCGATTGATTTCCATTTGATGTATTCCATAATTTCAGGATGATCCATGTCTAATATGTTCATCTTTGCCGCGCGTCTTGTCGTGCCACCCGATTTGATTGCGCCTGCGTTTCGGTCTGAAACTTTTAAAAAGCTTAACAAGCCACTTGATTTCCCCCCACCTGAAAGGAATTCATTTTTGGCCCGCAGATTTGACCAGTTCGTACCCACGCCCGAGCCGTACTTGAACAACAACGTCTCTGTTACCAATTGGTCTGAGATGGATTTCTCGCCAATTAATGAATCGTTTACACTGATGATAAAGCAAGCAGAGCCTTGGGTTCTTGTGTATGCGTCTTTTGACAGCACCACCTCTTTGGCTTGTTCATCGTAGTAAAAATGACCTTGCGCCCTACTCTCGATGTCGTATGCCGACTTTAAGCCTGTGTTAAACCATTGTGGGCTGTTTGGTGCCCACATCTGCGCAAGCATCATGTAGGCAAGTTCATCATATACAATGGCCTGATTAGAGTCATCAATGAGCCCTTCGTCTTGCATGGCTTGCACCCAAAACTGTACCATTCTGCCGACCACATGCTTCATCGAGTATTCGTAGCCGCGATCGTTTTTCACATTGCGACGGCGAAAATATTTGCTTGCAATGATATCGCAAGCGGTCTGAGAATACTGTTCAGGAAATTCTAAGTCTTTCATATCCACCAATGTTTTGCCTGTGCTATAATCTTTCAGCACAACGTCCACATATTTCCAATCGAACAAATCATAAACAGACTGGTTTGTTCCTTCCAACTGTTTTGTAAAATGTCTTACAATCAGGTTATCCAATTCCATCTGTGCATTTCCCCTTTCACTTCTTCTGTATGCGGTGTTACTTTTTTAAAAGCACCTTACATTATGTGACCTGAAAAACAAAAATCCAAGCCGCCATAATACGAGATAGTATATCATGCTACACCCTTTTTCACAACGTCTATCCTCGTGCCTATCATCTGAAAATCCCATGGAACTATATTGATTTTTATGTGCATTTATGCTATAGTGCTGAAATCAGGACATAATTTTTATTTAAAATTGGAGTGATTTTCATGCAGAGCATTTATGATACGTTACAAGAACGCGGGTTTATTGAACAGGTGACACACGAAAAGGAAGTGCGTACCCTTCTTGAAAAAGAAAAGGTTACATTTTATATAGGATTTGATCCGACTGCCGACAGTTTGACCGTTGGACATTTTCTCACGGTTATGGCGATGACCCATATGCAACGGGCAGGCCATCGCCCGATTGCTGTCATTGGCGGCGGTACGGGCATGGTGGGCGATCCAACCGACAGAACCGATATGCGCCGCATGATGGACGATGCCGAAATTGATAGAAACATCGAATGTTTTCGTGCGCAGCTCTCACGCTTTCTCGACCTCTCGGATGACAAAGCGCTGATTGTGAATAACGCCGACTGGCTTCGCAAACTAAACTACATCGAGTTTATACGAGAGATTGGCGTGCATTTTTCCGTCAACCGTATGTTAACGGCGGACGCATTTAAAACGCGTATGGAAAAAGGTCTCTCCTTCTTCGAATTTAATTACATGTTGATGCAAAGTTATGACTTTTTAGAATTATACAGACGATACAACTGTAAGATGCAACTCGGCGGCAACGACCAATGGTCCAATATTATCGGCGGCGTTGAGCTTATTCGACGGGTTGAAAACGCAGAAGCCTTTGGTCTTACGTTTAAACTATTGACGACAAGTGATGGGCGAAAGATGGGCAAAACGCAAAAAGGCGCGGTGTGGCTTGACCCTGCCAAAACTTCTCCGTACGAATTTTATCAATTCTGGCGGAATGTGGACGACCCTGACGTATCGAAATGCTTAGGTCTTTTTACGTTTCTCCCGATGGAAGAGATTGAAGAGCTGCGCAAGCTAAAAGACAGCCAAATCAACCAAGCAAAAGAAGTATTGGCCTATGAGGTCACAAAAATCGTACATGGCGAAGAAGAGGCAATCAAAGCGCAGACCGCCGCAAAATCGCTATTTGCAAACGGTGCCGAAGGCGGCTCCGTTCCTACGACAACGATTCCATTGGCAGATTTTTCTGACGGCCTTGACATTATCACTATTCTCGAAAAAGCAAAGCTGATTCCGTCTCGTGGCGAAGCAAGAAGACTGATTGCCCAAGGTGGCATTAAAATTAACGACGTAAAGATTGAAGCGATCGACCATGTCATCAAACTAGACACGTATCCGGAACAGTCGTTTTTAATACAAAAAGGTAAAAAAGTGTTCCACAAAATTGTAATGGCGTAACAAAAAAGTCCCTATAGATTTGTCTATCGGGACATTTTTTTGTACCCTGTGGATTTATCAAAACAACGGCGAGGTGTTGTCTCTATGGCGTGGGATATGTTTTGTGACCAACAAATAGATGTGTTCGAAAGCTTTCGGTGCGTGACGGGGCACTGCTTATATTCTTGCTGTGCCAATTGGCAAATCATCGTGGACGACAATTGCCTCCAAGAACTCAAAGACAACCCGTCCCGTCTTGCCAAAAAAACATTAAAAAATATGGAGCAATCACAGGCAAGCACGTTTTTTAAACTCGGTCTCACCAATCGGTGCCGGCTGTTGCAACGGGATATGCTGTGCTCTATCCAGTGCTCCCTTCCGGCCGAATGTATCCCCCTCATTTGCAAAAAATTTCCACGCATCGATCACGACAATGGGGTGATCCATATTCGTTCTTTGACGATTTCCTGTTCTGAAGCCGCCCGGTTGATCCTTTCAAAAAAAGACGGCGTCGTGTTTCGGCCGATGGCAACCGATCAGTTGGCGGACGCAATCAATGCAGAAAATAGTTCGCTCTCTCCTACAGACGCATATATTGCGTATGCCGAGTGTGCTGTACATGCGCACACACTGCAAATTTTACGAAACCGTACCCTCCCCTTGCCAAACCGTCTGGGCATCATTGCGCTTATGCTTGAGCAAGCAGAGGCAATCGAACTTCATCCTGAAAACGACAGCCAGCTACAGCGCGTACTGGCGTCTTTTTCTGATGCGCACCGTTCTGCATCGTATGCGGAGGAACTAAACACGTACACCTGCGATGTTGCCACACGAAAGCAGTTTGAAGATTGGATGGCATCAGACTTACGAAAACATCAGATACAGTCGTTGCCGGTCAAAAATGTATACGCTAAACCTGTCCGGCGGTTGGCACGTTTTGTACAGTATACAAGTGCCTTTTTTGATTTTGACCATCGCCACATCCCGTTGTTGTTACGCGAGTACGACTACCTCTTCGAGAATTATCTGGTGCTCCTTCTATACAATACGCTTTTTCCATATGAGCACGAGAATTTTCGATTTGCATACCAATATTTGATTTTGAGATTTTATATGGTACTCGTGTTTACTTCGCATTTTTACAAGGATGCGACTACCATCTCTGAAACGGATGTTATCTTTGCGCTTTCCTATTATTCGAGATTGTATGAGCACATAGAAGAACGCTCCGTTATCTTTTATGGGTTTTTAGACCAACATGGTCATTTTGATTTGGCGACGGCCTTGTCTATGCTTCGAAGTTTATAGGCACCAGCCTTTAAACAGGTTCTAAGCTCGATTCTTCTTAAATAAAATATACATAGAGAATGATAACGTTCAACGTTTTATCATTTCATCGTATCATTTATGAAAGAAGGGGCATGAATCCATGAACAAGCCAAGCATCGGTGTGAAGAAAAAACTGTTATTTTTTTTATTCGTCTCTGAAATGATTTTATTTCTGCTGATATTGAGGGTCTTCTACATACAGACATTTGAGGCTGATTTTTTTCAGCAGATGGCGTATGAACAACAGACGAGAGACCGCTTAATTACACCAAAGCGTGGAACCATTTACGACAGAAACATGGTGGCCGTAGCGGATACCCAAACCGTGTCGTCCATCAGCGTCATTCACGCGCAAATAAAAGAGCCGGAAAAAGTTGCAAAACTCTTGTCAGATAAGCTAGAATTGAATTATGATGATGTACTGAAAAAAGTAAACAAAAAAGTGGCACTGGAAAGAATCAAAACGAAAGTGAACAAAGAAGTGGCCGATTCGATTCGGGCACTCAACCTCCCCGGCATCATCGTAGACGAAGACATTTTGAGGGTTTACCCCTACTCTACAATGGCGTCTCAAGTGATTGGCTTTGTCGGCAAAGACAACCAAGGCATTATTGGCCTCGAAGCAAAATATGATGCATACTTAAAGGGCGAAAAAGGGAAAATATTAACCGAGACAGATGCAAGAGGTGTCGAGTTAAAAGGGAGCATGCAAAATCGAGTGGCACCCACGTCGGGTCTAAATGTCGTGACCTCGATTGATGTCATCATTCAGCAGTATGCCGAGCAGACATTGGCGAAAGTCGTAGAGGCAAAAGGCGCAAAGAGAGGTTCCATTATCCTACTCAACCCGCAAAACGGTGAGATCTATGCCATGGCAAGCAAACCCGATTTTGATTTAAACGACCCATTTACGATCAACTCGGAAGAGATGAAAGCGGTATGGGATACACTTTCGGAAGAGGATAAAAACAAACAACTCAATTTAATGTGGCGCAATTTTAACATCAACGACACCTATGAACCTGGCTCAACGTTTAAAATTGTCACGTCAACGGCTGGGTTGGAAGAAGGCGTTGTCAAAGAGACCGACACGTTCAACTGCCCTGGCTATCGAATCGTCGGCGGTCGCACAATAAAATGTTGGCGTTCACCCCGAAGTCATGGTACATTAAACTTTGTGGAAGGCGTCCAAAATTCGTGCAATCCTGTTTTTATGGATGTGGCCGAGCGGCTTGGTCCCGAGACGTTTTATAAATATATGAACCTCTTTGGCTTTAACAAAAAAACAGGGATTGATCTGCCTGGTGAAGCGGTCGGCATCATGCACGCCCTAAAGAATGTCGGACCTGTCGAACTTGCGACGATGAGCTTTGGTCAATCGTTTCAAATTACGCCGTTGCAATTGCTGTCGGCGGCATCTACAATCGTAAATGGTGGTAGAGCCATCACGCCGCATTTTGTTACCCATGTGGTCAATGACAAAGGAACAGTTATCAAGCTGTTTGACTATACACATGGTCAACAAATCATCTCAGCCCAAACATCGGATCAGATGAAAAGCATTTTGGAAAGTGTTGTATCAAAAGGCACTGGCAACAAAACCTACATCCCCGGCTATCGAGTCGGCGGAAAAACGGCCACAAGCGAAAAGTTACCAAGACGAAACGGAAAATACATCGCCTCCTTCTTGGCCTTTGCGCCCGCAGAAAATCCGCAAGTGCTTGCCCTTGTATTGGTTGATGAGCCCCAAGGCGTGTATTATGGCGGGCAAGTGGCTGGGCCTGTGATGAAAGAATTGCTTGAAAATACGCTCCCCTATTTAAAAATCGAACCCAGCTACACGGAAGAAGAATTAAAGTTGGATACGGTTTCGGACGTGGTGCTCCCCGAACTGCGGGGCATGGAGCTGAAAGCGGCAAAAAAAATACTGTCTGACATGAAGATTGATATAGAAGTAAAAGGAACGGGAACAACCATTACCAACCAGTTCCCACTGCCCAACGAACATGTGAACCAAAAGAGCAAGGTCGTTTTATACACGGCTTGAACATCGAAAATGAATATGAGGTGAATGTGAATGAATTTAAAGAATTTACTGGTAGATATAGACTATACATTGGTTTGCGGAACGACGG
>JAVBJY010000106.1:0-4912 GCA_031546735.1 Eubacteriales bacterium | reverse complement strand
GCGTGGATGTGGGCAATGCCGAACATATCCAGATCGTAACAGGTGCAGACAATGTATTTGCTGGTGCCTATGTTCCAGTTGCATTAGATGGTGCAACCCTTGCAAACAACGTAAAAATCAAAAAAGGAAAATTGAGAGGCGAAGTGTCCGACGGCATGATGTGCTCTGTGGAAGAATTGGGCTTTGGTCGTCACGACTTTCCAGAGGCGCCCGAACATGGCATTTATATATTTGCCGAAGCGCATCCAGTTGGTGCCGATGTGAAGCCACTTCTACAAATCGACGACACCGTTGTCGAATTCGAAATTACGTCAAACCGCCCCGATTGCTTTAGCATATTGGGCTTGGCGAGAGAGGCCGCGGCCACATTTCGGTTGCCCCTTCAGTATCCTTCTATCACGTTAAAAGAAGAGGCAGACGGTGACATTCACACGATGGTTGACGTCGAAATCCAAAACAGCGACCTATGCCCACGATACATTGCGCGGGTGGTCAAAAATGTAACCATCGCCCCCTCCCCGCTATGGCTTCGTCATTGCTTGACGGCTTCGGGTATCAGACCGATCAACAACATCGTCGATATTACAAATTTTGTCATGCTCGAAATGGGGCAACCGATGCATGCCTTTAACATTGACACGATTGATGGAAAAAAAATTATCGTTCGCAATGCCCAACAGGATGAAAAATTTGTGACGCTTGATGGCAACGAGAGAGTGCTTGATGCCTCTATGCTTGTCATTGCTGACTGTAACAAAGCAGTGGCAATCGCCGGTGTTATGGGCGGCGAAAATTCCATGGTGAGTGGCGATTCTGCGACTATTTTATTCGAATCTGCAAACTTCAATGGCCCTAATATTCGACTAACATCTAAAAAGTTAGGCCTACGAACGGACGCGTCTGGTAAATATGAAAAAGGCATCGATCCAAACTTGGCCGAAGAAGCCGTAAACAGAGCGGTTCAGTTGGTAGAACTGCTCGGCTGTGGTGACGTGGTGCCCGGTATGGTCGACTGCTACCCAAGCAAACGAGAGACACGTACCGTGACCTATGCGCCCGCCTCCATCAACAAACTATTAGGCACAGATATTTCCTCTGACGACATGGTCGCCTTATTAAAGCTTGTGGAAGTTGAGTCCAACGGTCATACAGCGACGATTCCGTCGTTCCGACCTGATCTGGAAACAGAAGCTGATTTGGCAGAGGAAGTGGCCAGACTCTTTGGCTATGACAAAATCGAAACGACGCTGTCTGCTGGCACGCCAACTGTGGGAAAACGAAACGAAACGCAAATCAAAGAAGACATTGTTAAAAATACAATGATTGCCGCCGGACTATACGAAATCATGAATTACTCCTTCGAAAGCCCAAAGGTATTTCAAAAGCTTTTAATCGAAGAAAATTCATCGCTACGTCATACCGTTACGATATCGAACCCACTGGGTGAAGATTACAGCATCATGCGCACGTCCACGTTAAATGGCATGTTGCAGTCGCTGTCTACAAACTACAACAGAAGAAACACAGAAGCCGCTTTATTTGAAGTGAGTAAGGTGTATCGACCAAAAGCATTGCCACTCACCGAATTGCCGGACGAGAACAATGTTTTATCCATCGGGATGTATGGCAAAATTGATTTTTACACGCTAAAAGGTGTCGTAGAGCAACTTATGTCTGTATTTGGGGCGGCAGAGCGAGTCGAATATTGCCCCGCAGGGGACATATCGTTTATGCACCCCGGACGATGCGCTACGCTTCAAATAGACGGCGTTTCCCTTGGCTACTTGGGTCAAGTGCATCCACAGGTGTTGTCCAATTATGAAGTCGACACGGATGCCTACATGGCGATTGTGGATTTGGATTTATTGTTTGAAAAAGCAGATATGGCACGGGTATACAAACCACTGCCTAAATACCCTGCCATGCAGCGAGATTTGGCCATGCTTGTGAAAGACGATGTACTTGTGAAAGACATCGAGACCATCATTGCACGCCAAGGCGGAAAAACGTTAGAAGCGGCTGTTTTGTTTGACGTGTACAAGGGCAAACAAATTCAAGAAGGCTACAAATCTGTCGCCTACAACCTTACCTTCCGCGCGACGGATAGAACGCTGACCGATGAGGAAGTCAATACCGTGATGAAAAAAATATTACGTGATTTGGAAGAAAAACTGGATGCACAGTTAAGAATGTAAACTGATCATCGCAAAAAGGCCGTATCAATTTTTTTGATACGGCCTTTTTGCGTGGAAAACAGAAAACTGTACTACGCGAGGACAACCATTCATACACTGTTGTATACGTACAAATTTGCATACGCACAGATGATAAAATCAGGAGGTGTCTTTTGAATGGGCGTCAAAGAAAAACTATTGGAATACACAGGAGAGAGAATCAAAAAAATAATTGCCAGCATCGACGATGATGTGCTCTCGCAAGCGGAAGAAATGCGCATACGCGCGAATAAACCGTTTGTCATAAAGACAGGGAGCGGCGAACTTTACTTCACCCACGAGGGCGTCCCGTGTGACATTTCACGGTCATTTCGCCCAAACATAAAAGATATTGTACAGACAATGGAATTAATGAGCGATTATTCACTCTACGCCTTTGAGGAAGAATTAAAAAACGGATACATCACCTTACAAGGTGGCTATCGGGTGGGGCTTACAGGCAAAGCCGTTGTCGACGACGGGCACGTAAAAACCCTTCGTCATATTTCAGGGCTAAATGTGAGAATCTCGCATGAGATAAAGGGCTGTAGCCGCCCTGTTTTGCCCTACATCCGAACAGACCGTATTTATCACACGATGATTATATCGCCGCCAGGATGCGGCAAAACGACCCTTTTACGGGATATCGTTCGTGTTTTGAGCAACGGGATAGACGGAAAATGGACAGGGATCAACGTAGGCGTGGTAGACGAACGTTCTGAAATTGCTGGCTGTTACATGGGCATCCCCCAGAATGACTTGGGGCTACGCACCGATGTGCTAGATGCATGCCCGAAGGCTTATGGCATGATGATGCTGCTTCGTAGCATGTCGCCCCAGGTCATTGCCATCGACGAAATTGGGAGCTACGCAGACATTGATGCCATTGATGCCGTCATAAACGGTGGCATCAAGCTCTTATGCACGGTGCATGGGCACTCGATACAAGACCTAGAAAAAAAACCAGTCTTATGCGACTTGATCCGCAAAAATATCTTGGAGCGGTTTATTGTCTTGAGTTATACAAAGGGTGCGGGCACCATCGAGGGCATCTACAACGCCGACTTTGAAAACATATGGAAAGGTGGCACAGCGTGATGATTTTAAAAATAATCGGGGTACTGGTTGTCACCGCCTCCTCTTCCCTGTTGGGCATCTATTATTCTTTTCACGAAACATACAGAATCAATGATTTAAACGAAATGAAAAAAGCGCTGACCATCTTAAAATCAGAAATACAATTTAGCGGCAGCGCCCTCTCGGAAGCATTTTTAAATGTGGCCGAGCGAATTCTAAATCCAGTCAGCGATATTTTTTTAGAGATGTCAAAAAAACTTGCACAAAAAAATGGACGATCTGTTGACACCTTGTGGACTGAAACGTTAGAAGAAAAAAAAGCGCAGACCTATCTTTCAACAGAAGATATTGCCTTGCTTTCCTCTTTCGGCAAGACACTCGGCTACCTAGACAAAACAATGCAGTTAAATTCAATCGAATTGACCATTGATTCGATTGAGAAAAAGATAGACATGCTATCGCAAACAAAGAACAAAACGAAAAGGATGTACCAAAGCTTAGGCGTGTTGGGCGGATTGCTCGTCGCGATTATTTTGATATAGGCAGGGGTGTATACAAAATGGAAATAACAGTTGTTTTTCAAATTGCGGCCGTGGGTATTTTGGTCGCCGTTTTAAATCAGGTTTTGATTCGGGCAGGTCGAGAAGAGCAAGCCATGATGACAACACTGGCCGGGCTTGTCGTCGTCTTGTTTTGGGTGATTCAGTATATCAGCAGCCTTTTCGAAACAGTTCGTACGTTGTTTCAGCTATAGAAGAGGTGGCCAAATGGATATTGTGCAGATTATAGCCATTGGAATTGTTTCCACTATTTTGGCAATCACGGTAAAAAAACAAGCGCCGGAAATTAGTATCCTCATCAGCATCGCGGCTGGCATCCTCATTTTCTTTTTGCTCTTGCCAAAACTCAGCTCTTTAATCGATGTTTTAGAGAATATCGGCAAGATGGCCGATTACGATTTGTCTTATCTGTCGGTCATCCTAAAAATAATCGGCATCGCCTATATCGCGCAGTTTGGCTCCCAGATTTGTAGTGATGCTGGCGAAGGCGTCATCGCATCAAAGGTGGAATTGGCGGGAAAGGTCATGATTATGATTGTGTCGGCACCGATTATTATCGCACTGATTGACATGATTGCAACGATGTTACCCTAACCCTTGGTTTCACAAAAATCATATTCATAAAAATAATGATTGCCAGATTGTCCATTTCGGTATATACTATTAAACGGTGTGGATAGATGCGAGAGCGTCCGGGTTATGTCGGTAGACAACCTGGTTTATATTTCATTGCCGTAGACGTTGTTTTAGCATTTAATGTTTTTGTGTTTTCTATCCTGCTTTTCTATTTTTTTCTGAGGTAGAAAAGTAGGTTGAATATTTGGAGTGGTGTCCGAGCGGTTGAAGGTGACAGTCTCGAAAACTGTTGTGGTGCAAGCCACCGAGGGTTCGAATCCCTCCCACTCCGTCAGAAGGAACAAATCCGAACACTCCCATTTTTATTGGTGAGGCGTTCGGATTTGTCGTTTATTTTGAAAAGTAAAGTATGGCGGTTTCTGTTTATCAGATGCCGCCATTAGTTTTAAATCCTTGCGAAACTGAAAGCAAATATTCGTCCCAATA
>JAVBJY010000175.1:0-16132 GCA_031546735.1 Eubacteriales bacterium | reverse complement strand
GCACGCACTCCTATCACTTTAGTGGGCTTTTCGAAACTTTATGCGCAGCTCTCGGGTATTTTGGCGGCGTCTGTCGTATTTTCTTAACGAAAATTATACTGTGCTGTATATCGCTGGATGGGAGATGAACGGTTTTCATGTCTGAAATTTCGCCGCCCAGTAGGCCGATGGCATTTTGCGCCTCTTTCATCTCTTCGCCGACATCCGGCCCCTTCATCGCCACAAAGGTACCGCCTACGCATACATACGGCAAGCAATATTCAGCCAAAGAGGCCAAATTGGCGACGGCACGAGACAAACTTATGTCAAACTGCTCTCTGTATGCTTCGTCACGTCCCCCCTCTTCTGCCCGCATGTGCACACATCGAACCTCTGGCAACTGCAATTTATCTACGACATCTTCCAAAAAACGAACGCGCTTGTGTAGCGAATCCAAAAGCACAAGGTCGATGTCGTGATGCAATAGTTTGAGGGGCAAGCCGGGAAACCCTGCCCCTGTGCCCACGTCTATGATTTTTTTACCGGATACGTCTAAAAAACAGGCAATGCTCATAGAATCTACAAAGTGTTTAATCAGAACATCCTGCTCTGCCACAATGGTGGTCAGATTTATTTTTTCGTTCCAGTCCAGCAGCAACTCTTTGTATACAAAAAATTGCTCAATCTGCTCGTCTGTTAGTTGAATCGAAAGTTGGTTACATGCATCTCTCAAAAATGATCTCATTTTCACTTAATCCTTTGTCATCATACAAATTTTCCACTTGCTAAATCGATCGGGTTCGTTTACCAAGTACACGCTGACGATATTTTGTATCTTGTATTCTTTGTCTGTTAACAGAATGGACTTGACCTTTGTCTTGGTCGCTTTATCGAAGGATACATTGATCAGATATTTGTATGATTTTATATTTTGAAGCAACTGTTTAATTTCTTCGTGGTCTTTGCTGTGTACAAATTTTTTGCTTATATAGATATTCCCATCATCGTACCCATCCTTTAACACAATGTCCATAAAAAACTCTACGGTACAGTCTTCGTTTACAACCGCAAAAAAAGGATTGTTCTCTCTTTTTAAGTAAAATTGTTTTTGTTTGTACGTATGGTTTAGCTTCGGGTTCTGGGTATGATAGGAAGCATTGGTCCACGGGATGAATATATTGGGGTCATTCAACTGGCACTCCTCCTCCGAATAAACTGCTATCATCATGTGCCCTATTATAAAGTTCTTTTGCTTCTTTTCTTTCAAGAAAAGAAGACGGGTGTGGGCGGCAAGCCCACGAACTTATCTTTTTATACTGCAATTGATGATATACTACAATTTATTCATGCAAAAAAAATCAGTGTCTATATTATTTTTTATTTTCACGACTGCCCGTGAATGGGCAACCGTTACCGCTTGTGTAGTTCGAGTAATAGCGCCGTAATGTCTGCGGGTGATACGCCCGATATTCTGGCGGCATGCCCGATATTGGCTGGTTTTATTTTGTCTAGCTTTTGCCTGGCTTCAATTCGAAGCCCGCTGATCTCGGCATAACACAGGTCGGACGGGATTAGCTTGCTCTCTAGTTTTTTAAATTGTTCAACTTGCTTTAACTGCCGACTGATATACCCTTCGTATTTAATCTGGATATTCACTTGTTCGCATACCTCTTCTGGCAACGGTGGTCGTTCTGGGTCAAATGGTGCCAACATGTCATAGGTTAGCTCTGGGCGCTTAATAAGCTCGGATAGCCGTGCCCCTGTCGTCAGTGGTGCTGTGTCATGCGCCACCAAGAATTGACCCACTGCATCGCCCGGCGTGACGACAATTGATTCTAGGCGTTTCGTCTCTTCTTCAATCATCTCTTTTTTGCGCGTGAAGTGCGCATACCGTTCTTCGCTGATTAACCCGACATGATAGCCTTTTTCGGTCAATCGTAGGTCTGCATTGTCTTGTCGCAACAATAGCCTGTACTCTGCCCTCGACGTCATCATGCGATACGGCTCTTTTGTGCCTTTTGTCACCAAATCGTCAATCAAAACCCCTACGTATCCTTCTGAGCGGTCGATGATCAGTGGTGGTTCATTTTTGATGCGTAGCGCCGCATTGACGCCGGCAACCAAGCCTTGTGCCCCCGCCTCTTCGTATCCAGACGAACCATTCAGCTGCCCTGCACTAAAAAGCCCTTCAATTTCTTTAAACTCTAAGCTTAGTTTAAGTTGCGTCGCGTCGATGCAATCGTACTCGATGGCATACGCATTTCGCATGATTTCACATTGTTCAAGACCAGCAATCGACCGATACATTTTGATTTGCACATCTTCGGGCAGAGAGGTGCTCATGCCTTGAATGTACATCTCGTTTGTGTCTTCCCCTTCGGGTTCGATAAAGATTTGGTGCTTGTCTTTATCGGCGAAGCGCACAATTTTATCCTCGATAGATGGACAATACCTCGCACCTGTGCCCTCGATTACCCCCGCGTACAGCGGTGAGCGGTGAATATTTTCGCGGATAATGGCGTGGGTCTGCTCATTTGTATAGGTCAAAAAACAGGAAATCTGATCCCTTTTAATCTTCTCCGGAGTGTTTTCAAAGGAAAACGGCACGATATGCTCATCCCCTGCCTGCTCTACCATTTTGTCAAAGTTAATGGTACGCCTGTCAATTCTCGCCGGTGTGCCCGTCTTAAAGCGAAGCAACTCAATGCCCCACTCCCGCATGCTTTGGCTTAACATGGTGGATTCTTTTAACCCATTTGGTCCTGAATATACGATGGTTTCGCCGTATAAGCACCGGGCCTTCAAATAGGTGCCCATGCACAATACAACGGCTTTCGCCGTATAGGTGATGTTTGAATTCGTCACGACACCCGTAATTTTTTTATCTTCTACGACCAATTTCACAATCTCTGTTTGTTTAAGCGTCAAATTATCTGTGTTCTCTAGCACTTTCTTCATTTCTAAATGATACCGGGCTTTGTCGGCCTGCGCCCGTAGCGAATGAACCGCCGGGCCTTTGCCTAAGTTTAACATTCTTGTTTGAATGTAAGACTTGTCTATGTTTCTGCCCATTTCGCCACCAAGGGCGTCTGTTTCGCGTACAAGGTGACCTTTCGATGTGCCGCCGATGTTTGGGTTGCACGGCATCATGGCGATGCTGTCTAAATTCATCACGACAAGTAGCGTCTTGATGCCCATTCGTGCCGATGCCAACGCGGCCTCACAACCTGCGTGTCCACCCCCAATTACCACACAATCAAAGCCATCGATGACAGTCGTTTGCATGGCGGCACTGTTTTTCTCTGTATCCATAAAAATTCCTACTTTCCTAAACAAAAATCGGCAAATATTTTGTCGATGATATCTTCTTCCACAGATTCGCCAATGACGAACCCAAGATGCTGGTACGCATCCATTAAATCGATGGTGATAAAGTCAATCGACATGCCACTTGCCACTGTATTCAGCACCGCATCAAGCGACTGTATGGCATTCCATAAATGGTGTTTCATACGGTCATTGATGACCACCATGTCGTCTGCCATCGTAACAACACCGTCAAAAAACAACGTGTTTATTTTTTCATACAGCGTATCCAGACCCAAATCGTCCTTCACAGATAGCGAAATCACAAACGTCTCGGGTACATAGGCGTACACCGCCGACAGGTCTGCCACTTGCGGCAAGTCAATTTTATTGATAAGAACAAGCACTTTTTTATTATGTTCCTTTACAAAGTGCAAAATATCCATATCATCTTGACACAGATTTTTAGCGCCGTCTATGACCAATAAAATCAAGTCGGCTTCTTTCGCATATTGAAGAGAGCGGGTGACACCCATTTTTTCGATAACATCAGACGTATCGCGGATACCCGCCGTGTCCACAATTTTCACGGGAATGCCGTTCAAATTGATAAATTCGTGCAAGCTATCCCGTGTCGTACCCGGAATATCGGTCACAATGGCGCGCTCTTCGTCTACAAAATAATTCAAGAGAGATGATTTTCCGACATTTGGCGTGCCAACAATGACAGTCTGGATGCCTTCTCGTACAATTTTGCCGGTGTCTGCTGTTTTATACAGCGCTTTTAGTTGCATGTTTAGCGGCTGAATGGTCTCCCCTGTTTCGTTTGAAGTCATATCGTCCATGTCATGTTCGGGATAATCGATCGATGCCTCAATGTGTGCCGCAAGCGTCAGAAGCGCTTGGCGGTACGTTTTGATTTTTTTAGATAGCCGCCCTTCTAGTTGGTGTAGGGCTGTCTTGTGAGACAAATCCGTCGGCGCGTTTATAATGTCCATGACCGCTTCCGCTTGGGATAAGTCGATTCGGCCGTTTAAAAAGGCCCGTTTTGTAAACTCACCCGGTTCAGCAGGTCTTGCGCCACATTTAAACACCGCGTGCAACACCGCGCGCACGGCACAAATGCCGCCGTGACAGTTGATTTCGACCACATCTTGCCTTGTGTAAGAATTTGGGGCTTTCATCACCATGACGAGCACTTCGTCTACCGTCTCATTTTCAAACACAATATGACCATAATGTACCGCATGGGAGCGCAATGGTTTGTTTTTTCGAACGGGTACAAATAGTTTTTCGATAATGGACAGCGCGTCAACGCCACTGAGTCGCACGATGCCGATGCCGGATGTACCGGGCGGTGTTGACACAGCGGCAATTGTATCGTCCAAATTTATTTTGTTCATGCAAACAAAATCCTTTCTGCTTTAAATATAAACCGAACAACCCCGCCGCAAGGCGGACGGGGTTGTTTTGTATGTTCGTTTTATTTTGGCGAAATGACAACGTAGCGGTATGGCTCGTTGCCCTCGCTGTATGTGGTGACATATCGGTCACTTTGGAGTACGGCATGGATGACACGTCGTTCGTAAGGGCTCATCGGCTCCAGCACAACATTTTTTCGAATGTGTTTGGCTTTTTTCGCCAAATTTACCGCTAGGCTCTCCAAGGTTTCGGTGCGTCTCTTGCGGTAATCTTCGGTGTCGATGTTAATGCTGACATAGCGGCCTTCGCCCTTGTTTACGACGATATTGACAATATATTGAAGTGCGTCAAGGGTCTGTCCTCTTTTTCCGATCAAAATACCCATTTTTTCGCCTTTTAATTCAATGTTCAATTGCTTTTCATTGAGTAAAGTTGCAATCACTTCGACTTGCATGCCCATTGCATCAAAAAAATCTGCTAGGAATGTAGTCGCTGCCGTCACAGGATTGAAAAGTTTCTTTACGAGAATTTTGGCTGGCCGGCTGCCAATCCCTATAAAGCCTTTGACACCGCTGTCCAAAATGGTGATTTCAACTTCGTCAATCGTCGCCTTTAATTGTCTAAGCGCCTCATTTGTAGCTTCCTCAACGGTTTTCGCAATTACTTCAATATTGTCGTTCATCTTAGGACACCGCCTTATCTTTATAATAATGTTTGTTTAAAACGAACTGCTGACAAATTTGGAATATATTAGAGGTAATCCAGTATATACCAACACCGCCCGACAAACCCATCGTTACATAAATCATTACAATTGGCATGGTGATATTCATTATTTTTTGTTGGTTTGCCATCATTGGATCTGTTGGCTTGTTTTTCCTGGTCATCAACCACGTAGAGAAAAACGTCGTGATACCAGATAAAATGGCAATGATGATATTGGGGAATGTATGTCCCACCTTTTCGACGAGATCGACGCCAAAATACAGCTCTATGTTCCGCTTTTGGGTAATCGTCTGCTCTAAATCGGCAATGATTTGCTCCATTGTTTTGCCCTCGTTAAAGGTCGCATCGCCTTTAATCGGCAGAGGCGTTCGATCTGGTGCCACCCATATGGCGCTTAAATCTGGCGTTTTCTCTTTGGCTTGTGTGATAAACTCAGACCAGCTGTGCGCCGAAAATTTATTAAGCGCGGCTTCTAAGCCTTGTGCCTTTGAGAGTTGTTCGGGTGTCAATTTGGTTAATTTGTATTCTTTCATTAATTCGTCTCGCTGAGGAGAATTCGCAATCGCCTTTAGTTCATCGTTCGTGAGTGAATACACGACAATGACATCCTTGCTTTTGGGAATGAGTGGTGTAATGAGTGGCTCTAGGTATTTTTCGTAGCCCACAACCGAAACGACATCTTTTGCGAGATGATGGTAAACATCTGCAATATGATCCACATATAAATATGGATTTTGCATAATAAAGTTAAGCGTAATAAAAATCGGAATTTGAATAAACATAGGGAGACAGCCGCTAAATGGATTGTATTTGTTTTTTGCATATAATTTTTGTAGCTCTGCCTGCATTTTCTTCTGTAGCTCTGGGTCTGCCTTTCCTTTATACTTGTCCTGAATTTTTTTAATTTCAGGTTGAAGCCTTTGCATGGCGGCCATTGATTTTTGCTGTTTCATCGCGATGGGGATCATTAAAATCCTGGTGATAATGGTCAGGCCGATAATCGACCACCCCAACGTATTGTGTGTCGTAAAAAAAGAAATAACGCCATATAGAAAATTAAGAATATACCCTAGAACAAACGAAACAGGGCCAACGATCACACCCGGATTCTTTTGAATTGTTGCCATTAGAACAGTCGAAAAAAGCAAAAATAATACCTCCTTGAGATAACGAGACCAATGCCACGCGTAGTGCTACGGCAGTGGGTCAAACCCACCCCGATGAAACGGATGACAACGTAATATACGAAAGACAGTTAAATAAAGTGCTTTACATGCATTATATTTTTGAAATGCTTCGAGTGCATATTGTGAACATGTGGGATAAAAACGACAACAAGGTTGTTTTAACCCGGATAGATACATTCTGTAGAATCTGATCAAAAAAATAAAAATCGAATTCAAGGAAAACCCTCCGCACGATTATTTTTTTAAGAACGGCGGTTCGACGTTCTGTAGCAGATCATGTTTCTTCATTAGATGAAGCAGAGATTTTGTTACATCTGTGTGAAGTGCACCGTTCATTGAGGCTCTGGCGATAAAAACGATATCAAAACCGGATTTAAAATTTTCTTCATTTAGCCGAAAGCTTTCTCTGATCAATCTGGTCACTCTGCTTCTCACGACACTGTTGCCTACCTTTTTACTAACAGAAATACCAAGTCTATTGTAAGGAAGTCCGTTTTTCAGAACATACAGAACAAGAAATTTGTTGGCGATAGACTTTCCTCTGTTATAAACAAATCGAAAACTGTAATTTTTTTTAAGAGACTGCGTTGTTCGCAAAATAGATTCACCTGATTCAAATGACATGTACAAAGGGGAAACCCCTCTCGTACATGCCAATTAAATTTTTTGAAAAAGTTTTATACTGCGGGACGCAGTATAAAAGACCACTGTGCAGTGGTCTTTTAGAGCAAAAAAACGAAAAGCATATCCCAAACTTAAGCAGATAAAACTTTTCTACCTTTTCTACGTCTTCTAAGCAAAACTTTTCTACCGTTAGACGTACTCATTCTTTGTCTAAAGCCATGAACTTTGCTTCTTTGTCTCTTTTTTGGCTGAAATGTTCTCTTCATTATAAAACACCTCCTTCGTAATTTTACAAAAATACACTCAAGCACTTTTATCATTATATTAGATAAAAATTTGCTCGTCAAGTTTTGATTAAAAATTTCATAATAAATATAAAAAAATTACACCCAAACTTGCTTTATTATTTTAGTAATAATAGCGTATTGATTATCCACAATAAATTTGTTATGATATACACATGCTGTTGAAAGTGAATTTTTTCAACACATTTTCATAAAGTTATTCACATTCGGTTGATAAGTCTGTTTATAACATTTAAAATCACTCTGATTTCCCCTTATTATAGCAATATTCTTTAAAACTGAGCAAAGTTATCCACATTGTGTATAAACTTGTTCATTATTATAAACTTATCTGGTTTGGTTTTTGCTTTATTTGCTTTTTCAACATTTTATTAACAACTTATGAACACGAGGTGAGGATTTCCACTTATGCCTGAAAAAAATATCACTGCCTATTGGTCGGATACACTAAAGCACTTGGAGCGCGAAGTTTCAAAGGTAAGTTATGAAACTTGGTTCCAAACATTAATACCCGTCTCTATTGACGATGGCGTTTTTACGTTTAAAACGCTTGATTCGTTTCACAAAAACACGATTGACCAACGGTACCTCCGGCTTTTTAATTCTTGCCTGAAAGAAGCAACCGGGCTTGACATCGTCGCCGATATTTTATTGCCAGACGGCGAGCCTGTGTCTGCTGTGCAAAAAAAACCGAATTCGCCAAACGATTATGTTGATCCCCTTGATATCCAAAGTACCTTAAATAGCAAGTACATATTTGATACGTTTGTCGTCGGCAACAGCAACCGTCTGGCGCATGCGGCTTCTGTAGCTGTGGCCGAATCACCGGCCGACGCCTATAACCCTCTTTTTCTCTATGGGGGTGTCGGGCTTGGCAAAACGCATTTGATGCATTCCATTGCCCACCATATTTTAAACCAGAACCCAAACGCAAAGGTAATGTACGCCTCCAGCGAAAAATTTACAAATGAGCTGATTAATTCCATTAAAGATAACAAAAACCAAGATTTTCGCAATAAATACCGCAACATTGACGTCCTTTTGATCGACGATATTCAGTTCTTATCGGAAAAAGAAGTGACGCAGGAAGAATTTTTTCATACGTTTAATACATTATATGAAGCAAGAAAGCAAATTATTATCTCAAGCGATCGTCCGCCAAAAGAAATTCGAACGCTAGAAGATCGATTGCGCTCTCGTTTCGAGTGGGGGTTGATTGCCGACATCAAGTTGCCCGATTTTGAAACACGTACCGCCATTTTGGATAAAAAAGCCGAACTCGACCGCATTTTTGTGCCAAAGGATGTATCCCAGTTTATTGCAAAATCAATCGTATCTAATATCCGCGAGCTAGAAGGTGCCCTTACGCGGGTCATCGCGTACTGTAGCCTTGCCAACAAGGAAGTAGATGTCTTGCTGGCGGAGGAAGCATTAAAAGAGCTTCTCCAAGAAAATGAGAAACGTGAAGTCACCATTGATTCGATTCAAGAGGTGGTCGCCGATTTTTATAACATTAAGGTAGAAGACATTAAAAGCAAAAAGCGTAGCCAAAACATCGTCTATCCAAGGCAAGTGGCCATGTACCTATCGCGGAAAATATTAGAGCTGCCCTTGGCACGCATCGGCGAATACTTTGGCGGGCGTGACCATTCGACCGTCATACACGGTTGCGACAAGATATCTGACGAACTGGAACGGGACAAGACGCTCCAACGTCAATTGGTCGAGATCGAAAATAAAATAATGAATCCGTAATCGGATAAAGGCATGAGTTTACACGGATTTATGTTGATTCACACGCATTCTTTTTCGTGTGAATGAGCAAAATACGATTGTGACGCATGTCTTGTTTTTTGTGTACACGGTTGTGGATTGTCTGTGGATGAATTGTGCTTTCTTTTTTGGATTGTGGATATTGTGTATAAGTCGACTTTTATAAACAGCCATTCCACATAGTTATCACTGCACCAAAATACGCACGCTTATGCCCAAAAACCACTTATCCACTTATACACACCGCCTACTACTACTACTACTAGAAAAAGATATATAATTACTTAACCTTATCCCTAAAGGAGTTGTTCACAATGCATTTGATCTGCCCCAAGGAAGCGTTGCTTTCCAATCTCAATATCGTTTCAAAAGCCGTATCGTCAAAATCAACATTGTCTATCCTCGAATGTATCCTACTCATTGCAGATGAGAAAGGCTTTCGAATGATTGCAAATGATTTGGCAATCGGCATTGAAACGTCGCCTATTCGTACCTGCATCATCGAAGAATTTGGAAGCATTGCATTAGAAGCAAGAACGTTTTATGAAATCGTTCGTAAATTACCGGGTGACCAAGTGAGCATCCAAACCGACAAAAAGAACATCACCAAAATTAAAAGCGATAAATCAGAATTTAAAATTTTGGGTCAAAACGGGGAAGAATTCCCATTTTTACCGATGGTTGAAAAGAATAACGAATACAAGATCAAATCCTCTGTTTTTAAAAACATGATCAGGCAAACGATCTTCTCGGTGTCACTTGAAGATACAAAGCCTGCTCTGACAGGCGAATTGATTGAAATTAGAAACGATACGTTTAATATCGTAGCGATTGACGGGTTTCGGATCTCGTTTAGAAAAACGCGTGTAGAAGAGGTTTTAGCCCCATCGTCTGTCATTGTGCCGGCGAAGGCATTAAACGAAGTGAGTAAAATTTTGCAAGACGGAGACGACGCCATCGAAATTTATTTTACAGACAAGCATATTTTGTTTAATCTGCGGGAGTGTATTGTCGTTTCGCGTATATTAGAAGGCGAATATATTAAATATAGTCAAATTTTTACAGATGATTTTAATACACTGATTCGGGTGGACCGGCAAGGGCTACTCATGGGCATCGAACGTTCGACGCTTGTGTCAAAAGAATCAAAAAAGAGCCCTGTCGTTTTAAACATAACGGAGAATACAATGACAATTACCTCGAGCGGTGATTTGGGCACATCCTACGACGAAATTAAAGTCGAAGGCGAAGGGGAAAATATTGAAATTTCGTTCAACCCAAAATATCTAATCGATGCGCTAAAAGCCATTGACGACGATGTTATTTGTATTCAGTTTACGAACGCCTTAAGCCCCTGCATTCTACGAGGCATACAGTCCGACGACTACAAATATCTCGTGCTTCCGCTTCGCTTGAAAGGTTAAAAACTAAAAGAGTAAAACCTTGGGGCGCTGCCCCAAACCCCGCAAGGGGCTCGCCCCTTGACCCTTAATTTGTAAGCCGCTTTATTTATGTGCGAACGGATTATATATTGCGTCTGCTTAGTATAAAGTTTGGGATCAAGACCTTTACAAAGGGATTGCGGGTGTGGGCAGCGCCCGCGGTCTTTCTTTTTCGCACTTTAAATAATGTCATTCTAAAATTGTACGAAATTGGTTTTTTATGGATAAAATGTAAATGATGGTGAGGGTAAAAAAATAATGCATATTACACAACTTTCTGTTCAAAATTTTAGAAACTTAGAGAATATGAAAATGACGCTGAACCCGAACGTGAACATCATCTATGGTGACAATGCCCAAGGCAAAAGCAATATACTAGAATCGATCTATGTGTGCGCAACAGGCCGGAGCCACCGTACCCACAATGAAAAAGAATTGATACAATTTGGCATGAGTGAAGGGCACATACAGATGACCGTATCCAATGACAGCGAAGATATGCACAACCGCATCGACGTGCATCTGAAGCGAGATGCAAAAAAAGGCATGGCAGTCAATCATGTTCCGATCAAAAAAATCGGTGATTTATTTGGCATCTGTCATTTGGTTCTGTTCTCCCCAGAGGATTTGAACCTCATTGTGGCGGGCCCGACCGAACGTAGAAAATTTTTAGACATGGAACTTTGCCAACTCAGCAATGTGTATTATTACAATCTAAAGCAATATTACAAAATTTTAAGGCAACGGAATAACCTCTTGAAAACATTGAAGACAGAACAACGAAACAAGGACACAATCTTTGTCTGGGATGAGCAATTGGTGCAGTACGGGCTGAACTTGATCCGGGTACGAGATGAGTTTGTAGATAAAATAAACATCGCGGCATCCCATATACATAAAGAAGTCACAGGCGGAAAAGAAAAATTAACCATCGTGTATAAGAAAAGTGTACACGAAAAAGATTTTTATAGTAAATTAAAAAAAAATACGGAAAGGGACATTTTTTTAGGCAGTACATCAACGGGCCCACATAAAGATGACCTTTCTTTTTTTATAAACGACATTGATGTGAGAAGTTTTGGCTCTCAGGGACAAAAGCGCACAGCCGCATTGGCGACAAAACTCGCAGAAATCGAACTGATCAAAGAAGAAAAATCGGTTACGCCCATTCTTTTGCTTGACGATGTGCTTTCAGAACTAGATGAATCTCGCCAAAATTTTTTGATTGATACGATCCAGACGATGCAAACCATTATCACTTGCACAGGCATTGAAGACGCCATTCAAAAATTAATCGGACAAGGCAATATTTATAAGGTGAAAAGTGGATTTATCACTACCAAAAATTGAAAATTTATGGTATACTGTCAGGAGAATATTGCAAGGAAAGAAGAAGTTAAAATGAGGTGTTTTTTTGTTCTTGCATATCGGTGCAGAAATCGTCATTCCGATGACAGATATCATATCCATTGTCAATTTAGACAATTCTCTTTCCAAAATCACAAAAGAATTTATTCATGGCAAACAGAAGCAAGAGCGCGTTATTTATATTTCCGAAAGCAACCAGAAATCTCTGGTTGTAACCAAGGATTGCCTCTACATAACGCCGATTTCAACGAACACGTTAAAAAAAAGAGCGCGATTTGGTGTGCTGTGATGATAATGAAGGCGCAGTATCCATGATCACTGCTGTCTTACTATGTTTTTCTGATAAAGGAGAAGTTTATGGAACACGAATACAATGAGAACCAGATTCAAATTTTAGAAGGATTAGAAGCGGTGAGAAAGCGGCCCGGTATGTATATCGGCAGTACATCTTCGAGAGGGCTTCATCACCTTGTATATGAAATCGTAGACAATGCGGTCGATGAGGCGTTAGCTGGTCATTGCACCGAGATTGAAGTCATCATACACCCCGACAATATCATCTCTGTTAAAGACAACGGACGTGGCATCCCGACCGGTATTCATCCCCAACGGGGCATTTCGGCGGTTGAAGTTGTGTTTACGATCCTTCATGCCGGGGGCAAATTTGGTAGCGGTGGTTATAAGGTGTCGGGCGGTCTTCACGGTGTGGGCGCCTCTGTCGTCAATGCGTTAAGTGAATTTCTTGTGGTAGAAGTCTACAACAATGGAAAGATACACAGAATGTCATTTGAGCGAGGCGATGTACGCGAGTCGCTTACGCTTGTCGGCGACACAGAAGAAGGAAACTCAGGCTCGGATATTTATTTTAAGCCGGATGGTCAGATTTTTGAAGAAGTGGAATTCCAATTCGACATACTCAAACAGCGACTAAAAGAAACGGCTTTTTTGACGAAAGGTCTTAAGATTGTACTGAGAGATTTAAGAGAAGAGCGCGAACGCAAGCGCGAGTACAAGTTTGAAGGCGGTATCAAAGAATTTGTCGGGTATATCAATAAAAACAAAACACCGATCTATGAAGATGTTTTTTATTGCGAAGGCATTAAAAACAACATACTGGTAGAAGTGGCGTTTCAACACAATGATGGGTTTTTAGAAAATTCATATTCGTACGTCAACAACATCAATACCGCAGACGGTGGTACCCATTTGTCTGGGTTTAAGGCGGCCATTACCAAAACGGTGAACGACTATGGCCGTAAATTTGGCATTATAAAAGAGAACGACAAAAACTTGTCGGGCGACGATGTGCGAGAGGGCTTGACCTCTATTGTCAGCATCAAAATCGAAGACCCGCAGTTTGAAGGGCAAACAAAGGGCAAGCTTGGCAACAGCGATGCAAAGAGCGCTGTCGAATCCGTTCTCGCTGAAAATTTAACATACTACATGGAAGAAAATCCAGCGACGGCAAAGATTATTTTAGAAAAGGCAATTGTCGCCAGCCGTGCCCGTGATGCGGCAAAAAAAGCAAGAGAACTGGTACGAAGAAAGTCTGTGTTAGAGAACGGAAGATTGCCCGGGAAATTGGCAGACTGTTCTGAAAAAGACCCGACCCAATGCGAAATTTACATCGTGGAAGGAAACTCCGCGGGTGGTTCGGCCATTGGTGCCAGAACACCGAAGACCCAAGCGGTTCTTCCCCTACGGGGCAAAATCTTAAACGTTGAAAAATCCAGATTGGATAAAATTATTGTCAACGAAGAAATTAAATCCATGATTACCGCGTTTGGCACAGGCATTAGCGACGAATTTGATATGTCAAAGCTTCGGTATCACAAAATTGTATTGATGACAGATGCCGACGTAGACGGTGCGCATATTCGTACGCTATTGTTGACATTTATTTACAGATATATGACGCCTCTCATTGAAGAAGGTAAAATTTATATTGCGCAACCCCCTCTTTACCGGGTGGAAAAAGGCAGAAAGCAATACTATGTATATTCTGACGAAGAACTGGATTCGTTGTTAAACGAAATCGGTCGTGACGGCATTAAGCCGATTCAACGATACAAAGGTCTGGGCGAGATGGATCCAGAGCAGCTCTGGGAAACAACCATGGACCCTGAAAAGAGAATTTTGCTAAAAGTTGATTTGGAAGATGTAATGGCCACCGATTTAATATTTAATGAACTGATGGGCGACAAAGTGGAGCCAAGACGGCTCTTTATCCAGAAAAATGCCAAGTATGTGAAAAACTTAGATGTCTAGAAGTTTGAAAGGAATATAAACTATGCAAGAAAATGGGTTTGACAAGATCGTTTCAATTAACATCGAAGATGAAATGAAAAAATCATACATCGATTACGCCATGAGCGTAATCGTCGCAAGGGCGCTTCCAGATGTGCGGGATGGTTTAAAACCGGTTCATAGACGTATTTTATATGCGATGAACGAGTTGAACCTTGACCCACCGAAGCCCCATAAGAAATGTGCCCGTATCACAGGCGATACGATGGGTAAATATCACCCGCATGGTGATTCCGCCATCTATGATGCACTGGTGCGTATGGCGCAAGATTTCTCTATGCGGTATCCGCTCGTAGACGGTCACGGAAACTTCGGCTCGATAGACGGATATGAGGCGGCGGCACAGCGGTATACCGAAGCGAGATTAAGCAGGATTTCTCTGGAAATGTTGGCCGATATCGAAAAAAATACAGTGGATTTTACCCCAAACTATGACGAAGAATTTTTAGAGCCGACGGTATTGCCGGCTCGTTACCCCAATTTGCTTGTCAATGGTTCGTCTGGTATTGCGGTGGGTATGGCCACCAACATCCCGCCCCACAACTTAAACGAAGTGGTAGACGCCATCGTTAAGATCATCGATAACCACATCATAGAAGAAAGAGAAACCGATATTGACGAATTAATCGACATCATAACGGCACCCGATTATCCGACGGGCGGAACAATCTTTGGTGATTTTGGCATCAAAAGCGCCTATAGAACAGGCAGAGGCAAGCTAAAGCTTCGCGCAGAAGTGGCCATAGAACCATTTTCGCAGAACAGAGAGCGCTTGGTTATTACAGAGATTCCATACCAAGTGAATAAATCCCGCATGATCGAGCGTATTGCAGACTTGATTAAAGACAAGAAGGTAGAAGGCATATCCGATATACGGGATGAGTCTGATCGTAACGGCATCAAGGTCATCATCGAGTTAAAACGAGACGCCAATGCCACGATCGTATTAAACCAGCTGTATAAATATTCGCAACTACAAGAAAGCTACAGCATCATTATGCTGGCACTCGTAGACAACCAGCCTAAAATTTTAAACCTAAAAGAAATGCTGATTCACTACTTAAACCATCAAAAAGACGTGGTGACACGCCGCACAAAATTTGATTTGGATAAGGCGTTGAAGCGTTCGCACATTTTGGAAGGGTTAATCAAGGCGCTCGACCATATCGATGAAATCATCAGCATCATGCGTTCGTCACGCGATACACCGATGGCAAAAGAGCGATTGATAGAACGGTTTTCGTTTAGTGAGTTGCAGGTCACCGCGATTGTAGAAATGCGAATCAGAAGCTTGACGGGCCTTGAACGAGAAAAACTTGAAAATGAATACAAAGAGCTTTCCGAATTGATTTTAGAATTGCAAAGTATTTTGGCCGATGAGAAACGATTATACAGCGTCATTCGCGAAGAGATCATGATTATCAAGACAAAATATGGCGACGCGAGAAAAACCCGCATTGTCCAAAACTATGATGAAATCGATATAGAAGATTTGATTGAAGACGATATGAGCGTCATTACGATGACCCATTTAAGCTATGTGAAGCGCATCCCCCTTAGTACATACAAAAGCCAGAACAGAGGCGGAAGAGGTGTCAAGGGCATGCAGACGAGGGATGAAGACTTTGTGCGTGATCTGTTCCTCAGTTCCAATCACACCTTAATATTGTTTTTTACAAATAAAGGAAAAGTA
>JAVBJY010000033.1:0-27686 GCA_031546735.1 Eubacteriales bacterium | reverse complement strand
AACTTTTCGGCACCGTTGGGAGTACGCCAGAGCCAACTCCGGTAGTTGACCCAAACCAGAAGATGTCGGAAGATGATATCGCCAAACTTTTCGGCACCGTTGGGAGTACGCCAGAGCCAACTCCGGTAGTTGACCCAAACCAGAAGATGTCGGAAGATGATATTGCCAAGCTTTTTGGCACGATGGGACGCGCGCCAGAACCAACTCCGGTGGCTGATCCAAACCAGAAGATGTCGGAAGATGATATTGCTAAACTTTTCGGCACCGTTGGAAGTACGCCAGAGCCAACTCCGGCAGTTGATCCAAACCAGAAGATGTCAGACGATGATATCGCTAAACTTTTCGGCACCGTTGGAAGTACGCCAGAGCCAGCTCCGGCGGCAGATCCAAACCAGAAGATGTCTGACGATGATATCGCCAAACTTTTTGGCACGATTGGAATTACGCCAGAGCCAACTCCGGTAGTAGATCCAAACCAGAAGATGTCTGACGATGATATTGCCAAACTTTTTGCCAACACGAAGTAGATATGAAGAAGATAATATCGTGGGTCTACCGCCCACACCCGTCTTCTTCTCTTGAGAGAAAAGAAGCAAAAAATGGCGATAGCAAAACTTGAAAATGAAGTTTTACTATCGCCATTTTAAAAAAGATTTATAACATTGGGTGCTCGCTTCGTGCCTTTAAGTTGTCATGTAACTCTATTTATTGGATTTGAAATTGTTTACGCTGTGACAATTGATAAATCAATACGTTTCATCATTCCGGAACCCATTGAGTCATTCGGAAGTTTTGAGAATCCAAATTGCTCATAAAAAGTATCTTTGCCTTGTGCTGCGACAAGACCTATCGAAAATTTTGTTTCTGGTAAACCGTTCATTTCTACAAACGCAATCAATCGTTCAATAATTGCTTTTCCAATCCCTTTTCCTTGATATTCTGGTAAGATACAAACATCTTGTATATACGAATACATAATCCCATCGCCTACAAGGCGACCCATACCGATCACTTTATCTTCATCCATAGCCATGATGGAGAAAAGTCCTTTTTCTAATGCTTTTTCAGCTTGGTGTATTGGTGTTTGCATAAAGCCAACGGATGCACGAAGTGTAACAAAATCCTCTGGTCTTAGACCGTTCTCAATTAATTGTATGTTCATTGAAATTTCCTCCACAGTATATAAATTTATTAATTAGCAGTATACTCGATTTGTTTGTAGGCAACAAAACTAACTGTCAAGACGCCTCTTTAACATCATTGTATATAAAAGATTCAATGTTGTCAATTTTAAATGCTGATGTCGCCCGCCTATAAACAGGCAAAAACATTCGACGCGCAAGCCCTTATCTTTTACGCATATCCCACCAACAACAAAAAATGGCGGTAGCAAAACTGGAAACCCCAGTGTTGCTACCGCCATTTTTCAGAAAAATTACAACAACGGGTGCTCGCTTCGCGCCTTCAAGCGCTCCCAACGTCTGTCGATTTCAAGCTGTATCGAGTCAACGATATCGCTATAGCCAGCTTTTTTGAGATGCTTTGTCCGTCCCATCATGTCAAACCAATCCAACACGTTGATCTTTTTCTTTTTGTCTTCGGGGTTGTAGTTGAGGGCGGTGATGCCTTGCTCGATCTCATAGAGCGGGTGGTAACAGCAGTCGACAGAGGCTTCGATCACTTTTCGCTCATAGCGAGGGTTGTCCGACCAGTTGAGGGGACAAGACGAAATGGCTTTGATGTAGGCAAGCCCGAATTCGTTTGCATATTTTTGTGCCTTTGCCGCTTTTTTGATGAAGTCCATCGGATTGGATTCAGCCACAGTGGCGATATACGGGATGTTTGTCCCAGAAAAAATTTGCGGATTGTCCTTATGGAAATTAATTTTACCGCTTTGATTTTTTCCGACGTGGCTTGTAGAACTTTTGGCACCAAGGGGAGTCGAATAGGACAGTTGATAGCCCGTGTTCATATAGCCGCCGTTGTCATATTCAAAAATAATCATGTGGTGATTTCGAATGGCAGTGCCCAAGGCAGGACCTAACCCGATGTCAAGACCGCCGTCACCCGATACCATAACAAAGGTGAATTCGCCTTCAGGCAGTTCGCCACGTTTTTGTCGCATATGAAACATTTCCACAAGGCCCGATAGCGTCGCCGCACCGTTTTGGAACAAGTTGTGTACATAATTGACCCTGAAATTTGTCTTTGGATATGCGGTGGATACGACCATTGCACATCCGGTGTGGAACAACAGTACCACGTTGCCTTCGATGCCTTTTAACAGAAGATCGAGGTTGACCGGTATGCCGCAACCCGGGCACGCCCCGTGCCCCGCTACAAAACGCTTTGGCATTTTGGTCGCTTCTTTGACAGCGCCGCCTTTTACAACCATTTTTTTGGACACTTTATCATAGGTGACGCTTGTAATGCCAGGCGTGGCATTTTTTGCTGTCACAGGGTCAAAGAATTTGGTGTCGGTTTGGTCTTCACTGCCCACATAATGCCCGATATAATCAAAGTTTTTTACCTCTTTGTTTTCGGTTACATGAAAGCCCTCGTTGAAGAGCTTAATCGCTTCTTCTACATAAAAGTCTCTGCCGCTTAGTCCGTACACACGGCTTAATACGCGGATGTCTGCGTTAAAATCTTTTAAGGTTGCCTTGATTTCGAGGCTTAAATTGCCGCCGCCCGCTCCATAGCTGTCTTGTCTGTCGCCAACGATGACCACCTTTGCATTTTTGCATATTTCGTGCAACTCGTGACCGAACCATGGTCGTAAAACATTGGTCGTAAACACGCCGACCTTTTTTCCCGCTTTTCTTAATTCGTCAACGGCCGCCTTCGCCGTGTCAAAGCTTGAACCGAGTAGGAACAACAAAACCTCGGCGTCGTCGGTCATATATCCACCCACAAGCCCATAATGGCGTTGGGTTAGCGCGGCGTACTCAGCAAAAACTTTTGGAATCAAGCTTTTGGCATCTTCCATCGCCAAATGAAGTTGGTATTTGTTGTTTAACAAATCTGGCTCATTCATGTACGAACCGATTGTGACAGGGTTGTCCGGGTCAAGGGCTGTGTATAATGGCTTGTACTCTCCAAGAAAATCGGTGACATCCGAATCGTTTTCAAATACATAGGTATTTCGTTTTTGATGGCTGGTAAAGAAACCGTCAAATGCCACAATAATAGGCAGTCTCAATGCTTCTGCAATTTTTAATGCACAGATGTTCAAATCGTACACCGCTTGGGGGTCTTTGGCATACAAGATGATCCAACCGCAGTTTAACGCATACATGATATCGCTGTGGTCGCCTTTGATAGACAAAGGTCCGGATACAGTACGGCAGGCCACATTCATAACCATCGGGAACCGTGTGCCCGATTGCACTGGTAATTGCTCAAGGGCGTACAAAAGGCCGTTTGCACTTGTGGCGTTAAACACACGCCCACCGCCTGTAGAGGCACCGTAGCATATACCAGCGGCACCATGCTCGCCGTCGGCGGGAATGAGCATAACATCATGTTCGCCTTCTGCCTTTAAAAGGTCAAGATGTTCGGCGATTTGGGTCGAAGGGGTGATTGGATAATAACCCATAATATGATAGTTGATTTGTTTTGCAGCAATGGCGGCAAGCTCGTTGCCACTTTCAAACATTATTTTTTGATTTGCCATTCACGTGCCTCCTTAATTCAGACTATTTGTCGTATAGGATTCTTCATTGATGTAGGAATTTGGGCCTACCTCTTCAAAATCCATCTTGTCTAGTAACAGTGCTTGGTTTCGCACATGGGTTTTGCTCGTGTCATGTTCCCGTTCGAGCCCGGCGGTGATGGCATCGGTTGGGCATATCTCGACACATCGCAAGCAACCTTTACAATGGTGGTAGTCGGGGCCTAAGTTGACCATAGACGGCTTGCCTTTGTATTCGCCCATCTTAAATTGGTACACCATATCGGGGCAAGTGGTGTCACACATGCCGCAGTTGATGCAGCTTTCTTTTTTAAACACCGGGATATACCCTTCGCGACTGGCCGATAGATCATTGGAGATGGCACTGCCATAAATAGGGTTTACACCGCCGATGGGTGCATTTTTGTAGCCCCATTCTCGGGTGACCTCTTTGTACTCTTGGTAAATATATTTTCCATCGTTGGGGATGACCGTTCCGCTTGCCGCTTCAAAACCTTTTTTGATACCATTTATGTTGCCTTCCATCGCTTGCGGGTATTTTTTGCCGATTGTATCGGACACCGCTTCAATCAATGATTGCAATGGAATGAAGCCAGAGGCTTTTGCAATGGCACCCAGCATGACCATGTTCACCCTCGTTTTGCATTCCATAGCGATGCCTTGGGCATCGACGCAGTACAATGTGCCGCAGTGCATACGAAGCGTGTCCCGAAGGTGTTCGGGGCTGTCGTCGGTGTTGACGACGACACTTGTGTGCTCGGATACGCCATTCATAACAGGGATCTTTCCTGCCAATTTGGCATGGAAAAGCCCAAGGATGTGGGGGCTTTCGACGGGGCTATTCAGTCTGATTTCTGTGTCTTTATGGCTCATGCGGATGAAGCTTTTAACAGGTGAACCTCGCTTTTCGGAGCCGTAGCTTGCAAAGTTTGCCGCATTTAAACCAAGATAGACAGCGCCCAATTCGCCCAAAAGCTTTCCGGCTAAATTTGCCCCAAGCCCGCCGATACTTTCCAATCTGATTTCGTAGTAACCATACTTGTTTATGGTTGGAAGTTTTGTGTCTTTGTCCATAGTGTCGCAATATCCTCCTTTTGTCTGCTTGTCCTGCCCATCAATTGGACACGGGGTTCACAACAATGTGAACGCCGTGTCGGAGGGGCAGGTTCTTTACCGAAACGTCTTATAGTTGAAATAAGGATAGTTTTTATAGTAATCATACAATTTGCTGTTGTTGTAAAAAGGTTTTCCAAACGGATAGCTCGTATAGTTTGGATACGGTTTATGAAATGGGTCATCATGGTCATCGTTGTGGTGATTGTCATGACCGTGGTGATCGTCGTAACCGTGACCATTGTCGTGACCGTGATCATCGTCATGCCCGTGATGATTGTCATGACCGTGATGATCGTCATCATGACCGTGATCATTGTCGTGACCGTGGTGATCGTCATCATGACCGTGGTGATTATCATGACCATTCTTGCCATCATGCCCGTCTTTATAGTCAAACGGATACGGATACGCTAGCCCACCATACTGACCGTACTGGTCAGGCATGTCATACATTGGTTTTTCATTTTTATTCTGGTTCATCATCATCGGGTACAAAAGCAGCATCATACGAAATAAATTCATAAGCACACTTCCTTAATCAGAGTTAATTATATTCATATTCTGATACATGTTTTGTTTTTTTTTGACAAATTCTTATGTGATATATTTTTTAATATTTTTTAGTGAGCTTTTTTCCAACCGTGAAACTTTGGCTTGGTATATGACGATTTCATCGGCTACTTCCATCTGCGTTTTGCCTTCAAAAAATCGTAAATTCAAAATATATTTTTCTCGTTCGTTTAAGCGTTTCATGGCTTCATTGAGTGAGATGTTTTCGAGCCATGAGACATCCGAATTTTTGTCATCTTTTACCTGATCCATAACAAATAAAGCATCGGTGCCGTCATGAAAAACAGGCTCGAATAGTGAAATGGGGTCTTGTATGGCGTCTAATGCGAATAAGATATCTTCCTTCGGCATCTCCAATTCTTTGGCGATTTCTTCAATTGTCGGCTCTTTTGAATTCATCGTTGTGAGGTATTCTTTGATCTGCAATGCTTTGTATGCCGTATCCCGAAGCGATCGGCTGACCCGTATTGAATTGTTATCTCTCAAATATCGTCTGATCTCACCAATAATCATCGGTACGGCGTAGGTCGAAAACTTGACCCCTTGGTTGATATCAAAATTATCGATGGCCTTAATCAACCCGATGCAACCGACTTGGAAAATGTCGTCGACGTATTCGCCTCTATTATTAAATCTTTGAATGACACTTAAAACCAGTCTTAAATTGCCATAAATGTATTGTTGTCTTGCTTCCTCATCTCCTTTTAGTATTCTGTCAAACAGTTCTTTCTTTTCGTCGTTTTTAAGTATGGGCAATTTAGAGGTATTTACTCCACAGATTTCAACCTTATTGCTAATCATAAAATTCCCTCCAAAAGTTCTATCCTTTCGTAGAAACTGCACAACAATGGTCTGTTCAGTTCCTGAGGGCATGTAAAATAGTAACATCCGATTTTTACGAGCGATTGGATATGCTATTGTAAGTGACCCTTGCAAGATAGATAAATCTTCTATAAATCCTGATTTTACAAAAATACAAAAATACGAAAATAAGAATTTATATACATAAATCATTTCCAGTGGAAGCAAATTTATACTATTAAACGCTTTCTAATAAATTCCAAAAAAATTGGTTTGCATGATTTTTTGTTGAGTTATTGGTTTTTATAAGGTGGCTTGAAACAAATGAACAGGCTGAATGGGTAGTCGTCAAGTGCAAAACAAGAAACGTGAAAGCGCCCACACCTTGGCTTGGTGTGGGCGCTTATAGTGATTTGAGGGATGGGAAAGTTATTTATCGAAAAATATAGAGATTATTTAAAACTGATAGATTCGTTTACATCGTCTTCAATGTTGAGACCTAGCACATCTTTAAAGTAGGGAAGGGGCATGTAGGCGATATCATTTTCGATGACGGCACAAGAGCCAGCAATGGCATTTGTCGATTGTGGGTTGGTGCCGATGATTCTTCTTGTGGAAATGGATTTATAAATGTTGCCTTTGGTCACGCTGATGCCTTTTGTTTTTGCATCCCAGCTCACAGTATAGCCTAGTTTTTCCAATACTTCGCGTACAGGTACAAATTTGTCACCATTGATCGTCTTCACTCTGTCATAGGTCAAATAGGCTGCATTGTCGGTTGGCATGGTCGTTGGGGCTGCTGTTTGCATAGAAGGTGTGCTTGTGGTCATGGCAACATTCTCGGTGCCTGTGGGCTGAAACATGTTTACGGCTTGTAATGCAAGGGTATATTCGTCTGCAAACGCTTCGCCTGATTTGATCGGGCTTACGGTTGGTATGGCCAAAACATCAGTGGTATCTGCAGTTTGATTCAACACTTTTAATGTGTAAAATCCATTGTTTTTGACTTGTTGTTCATATTGTGATGTGTTATAAGTATAGATGGTAAATAATTCGTATTCATCACTGCCCGAAATAAAATTGACTTGTTTAAATGCATTCGGTTGGATGGTTTGAAGAGGTGCATCAGAGTCGACGACGAACAGCTTGTCATAGTTCGATGCCTCTTGCGCCGTACTCATGCGAACCATATCTTTAATTTCACGGGGTATTTGTAAAGAATAATTGCTACCCTCTACATAAAAAGTAACTTGATCGGCGCTTACACCTGGTGTTGCGCTGGCACGATCGTCGGGCATCATGGTGGCTTGGGTGCTTGGCGTTGCAGTGGAACGATTGTCAGATGTCGTAGTGGATTGGTTGCTTGGCGTTGCGGTGGAACGATTGTCAGACGTTGTAGTGGAGTGGCTGCTTGGCGTTGCGGTGGAACGATTGTCAGACGTCGTGGTGGATTGGTTTCCCGGTGTCATGGTGGATGGGGTGCTCGGTGACGCAGTGGTGCGAGTTGTCGGTGTCATGGTGGATTGGCTACTTGGCATGGCGGTGGTGCGGTTTTGTGGTGTCGAGGTTGTGGTTGTGGTGACACCGTTGTAAGGCATTGCCGATGCAGGGCTTGCCGACATAACCGCCGCAGGTGTGCTTGGGCGCGCTGTAGTGGATTGGTCAGCCCATGCTGTTGCGGATGCCGTTAATGTAAATACACAAATGATTGGTAATAGTTTGCGTTTCATGATGTGGTTCCTCCATTCTTATGCTTGTTCTATGCTGTTTTTAGGTTTTAGAGCCTATTGATATTATTGTTACATTTTCAAAAAAAATGCTTAGCATATATTTCATATTGACAACTGTTTCAAAAAAATACAAATAAAAAAGGAAATCCAAAGATGAGCGAGAAAAAATATGAAACAGACCTCTATGAGCCCATTAAAAAATATTTTGAAGCGGCTGGTTATACGGTGCGGGGCGAGGTAAAAGGCTGTGACTTGGCGGCAGTTTGTGGCGACGATCTGGTTATCGTGGAAATGAAATTGGATTTTAATTTTAAACTCTTGATACAGGCGGTGGAAAGACAAAAAATTTCGCCCCATGTTTTTATTGCAATCGACCGCCCCGCAAGGTACAACCAAAAACTTTTTAAACAAAAAATGAACGTATTAAAAAAATTAGAGATTGGATTGATTACAGTGGCACTGGATAGCCCGCTAAAATCAGTCGATGTTTGGATTGAGAGTGGTCAAGGCATCGAGGGGAATAAGAAGAAAAAGGCCGCGATTCTAAAGGAAATCGGGGGGAGGGGAATGGATAACAACAGAGGAGGTAGTGTGAAGCGCAAGCTTTCCACCGCGTATCGAGAGCGCGCGGTAAAAATTGCTTGCATGATAGAAGCAAGCGGTTCGCTTTCGATCCAGCAAATCAAAATGTACATAGGTGATACAAGCGTACCAATCATGTTGCAGAGAGATTATTATGGTTGGTTTGAGCGGGTTTCGAGAGGTGTGTATGGCATCACAAAAAAATGCGAGGAAGAGTTGGTTTTGCCCGAATGGAAGACGCTTGTAGAGCATTACAGGCAATGGAGCCAAACTTTAAAAATCGAAAATGTGAATGAGGAGCGTGACAGCAAATGATGCAGAAAATATGGGACAAAGACAATCTATTTCAAAATGATACATACAATAACGATGAAAACAAACAGGCACCGTCTATCACAGAATATACCATACAAGATGGAAAGCGACACCCTTGTGTATTGGTCTTTCCGGGCGGCGGCTATAACCATCGGTCGGACGGAGAGGGCGCGCCATTTGCGTTGTGGTTAAATACGTTGGGCATCAGTGCCTTTGTTGTTCATTATCGGGTGGCACCATACCGTTATCCTGTCCAGTTGGCAGATGCGAAAAGAGCCATCCGTTTTGTAAGATACCACGCCAGCCGATATAATATTGACCCAGAAAAAATCGGCGTCATGGGGTTCTCAGCTGGTGGGCATTTGGCATGTTTGTTGGCAGAGAAATATGACGAGCCAGATCCTTGTGTCGAAGTAGGGGATGACATTGACAAAATCAGTGCAAGGCCTGACATATGCATCCTTTGTTATCCGGTCATTACATTTGGGGAATCGTTTTCCCATATGGGTTCGAGCCGGTGTTTATTGGGGGAAGAGGCGAGTGAGCCTGCATGCAAGGGGGTAAGCTGTGAAAAAAATGTGCCAGATGGCATGCCTCGTGTTTTCATGTGGCACACGGCGGAGGACGAAAGCGTACATGTGAACCACTCATTATGCATGGCGCAGGCATTGTCCAAAAAGAAAATCCCGTTCGAACTTCATATATTTCCAGAGGGCAGGCATGGCCTAAAATTCGCGGCAGAGGTGAAGGGCACTGCTCAATGGGTGCATCTTTGTGAAAACTGGCTCGAAAGAATGAATTATAGATAAGCCTTAACTCATACAATTACCTATACAATAAACAAGTAGGTGATAAACATGGTGAGGTTTCACGAAATGCGTCAGAAGGAAGTCATTAACACGAAGGATGGTTGCAGATTTGGTTTTATCAGTGACATCGAAGTTGACACAGAAGAGGGAACGATTAAAAAGCTAATCGTGCCCGGCCCCGGAAAACTTTTAGGCGTTTTTGGTAGAGAACAAGAATACCAGATTTGTTGGGATGACGTGAAAAAAATAGGCGATGATATTATTTTGGTGGATGTAGAGACAGAAAAAATATTGACAGACTATCATGAATGACGATCAAACTCATTTTAAAAGGGGGATTTTTTTGTGTCAAGCAAAACATTGCGACTGCTCAAGATGCATAAGAAAAAATTATTAAAGGCATTTACGGTTGCTGCCTTATGTTATGCGGCCGTGGTTGTGTCCGTCCCGGCTGCACAAACTGTGTTTATGACGGCAGAGGGTGCCCAGCGGAAGTTGCCAATTTATTGTGTCGATACGCCAGATAAGAAAGTAGCGGTATCGTTTGATGCCGCGTGGGGGGACGGTTCATATAGACTGATGTTTCAAAAACCAAAAATCCCATTCACAAAGGCTTTAAAGCCTTTGTGAATGGGATTTTTCAGTATATATTACTCTTTCCATATATGCAATTTGCTCTTTGCCATACACTTCTTACCGCAGAAGGCAATCGCTGTCTTTACTGCTATTTTTAACGACAGAAGATAAAATAAACTCCTTCCATACATTCATCAGTTCTCTATTGGGTATTTTAACCGTACTCCAATTGCTAACATCTGTCTGTTCTAAAGAAAGATAACCGGTTTGGACAAGCAAAGAATAAAAAATACTGTCGTCAGGCTCTTCATTCAGTTCATTCAACGAAATGCGACGGCTTACAAACGCTTCTAGTGTTTCGCCATTCAGCAGTTTTATAATGGCTTCTTTTCGCTCATCGTTCATCAATTTAAGAATGATATGGATCGTTCCACTTCGTCCCCAGTAGTTACTAAATTCCCCACTTTGAATATAAGACAAAACCGAATAGATATTGTATATGGCTTTTCCTTTTATCTTTATGCCATTGTACCACGATTTCAGTTCTTCTTTATCAAATGAAGAAATTTTGTTTAGTTCCAAAATTTCTGATTCTATTAATCCAAAATAGTCAGCATATGTTTTGTCTGAAAAAACATCATAAGTAACCAGATTATTCAAACCACTTAACATACTTTCGCGAGATACGCGCATAACCCCAGTTAACAGAGCTTTTTTTAAATAGCGATTTCCTTTTAGACCTGCCGATAGTAAGGTTGTCTCATAACTTTTTATTTCTTCATATTCGTCACGATCGTAATTATCGGTTAAAAACTTATCATATTCATCAATCAGAATGTAAGACCGTTTGCCCGTTACTTCATACACCAATTCTGTAAGTAACAACAGCCCACCCGTGGCATGATCGGGCACTGAGATCATTTGATTATATTCTTCTAGCAAATGCTTTGGCAAAGCGGATATATCAATATAACTTAAAATATGTTTATTTATCTGTTGCGTAATTTTCTCTCGATAGTCGGCAACATCTAAGTTCTTAAAGTCAAATAAAAATACAGGCGCAGAATTTACCTCATTCCAAACAAGGCTATTCTCTATATATAAACCGTGAAATAGTTTACGGTTGTCTTGCAAGTCAGTCAAGAAGCAACGTAACATGTCCAAATTCAGACTTTTTCCTAATCTTCTTTGCCTAACAATGAGTTGCACAGAATTACTCTCGCCCAAAAAAGTTTCTATAAACTTGCTTTTATCGATATAAAGATTGTTGTCATTGATAAGGTTCTCAAACGATGATTGCCCCAAATCTATTTTGTTGATATTGCCGTTCATCACGATCTCACCGTCCTTTACAGCCTATAGTGTCTCCCTTGTCCATATCTTCATCATCAATAGTTATGTTTAATGCTTACTATCAAGAGCGGATAAAGTCCCAAGTGAATTCATTATTGTCTTTCTTCTGTTTAGCCGCCATTTGAATCATCACAATTTTGTCGTCTTTAAGAAAGAATAATATTTGGCAGTTCTCATTATCTTTCATGAATTTATATACGGTATCGTAAGCTGATGAATCTAGTACTGGTGAGTTCCAATTCTCTTGCAGAATCAATTGCTCTTTTGGATATGCTACAAATAACTGATCTGATGAGTCACCAACGTGGATACCCCTGGGTGTTTTGTCTTTGCTATTTTTGGTACTTAGATAGTATATAGACTCGCCGTTTTTAGTCACAAATGTCCTTGCTTCTTTTTCTCCATAATTATACAACACAACATTGTCAAGCTCAGATCTTCCACCCCCACCATCAAATAGGTTAGTAACGGTCTTTTCCATATCAACCGTCATTGCGATGTCTTTTCAGGGGCTTATATCGTTGGCCAAAATACTGTATTCATTTACATTTTCAGAATTGTTCTGCCAACCTGTTCCAATAGATCCACTGCTATGCTGAAAAAAAGCGTTGTCTTTGTTTAGGTATATGATACCTATGAACAACAATACAATTAGGCCAATTGAAACCAATCCAAACTTTTTTTCATTAATGTCACTCCCACAAAATAAAAATAATCTATTCTATAACCCAATTATAACATTCAATTTATAAAACACAATCTCTAAATGCCAATAGGTATGAGATTTTAAACAGATAAAAGAATGATGAACCAAAGGTCTGTTTTGCCGCGGGGTTGTTTAACAAAAAGAGCGAAAAATCCAGTGGTATACTAGAATTTCTCGCTCTTTTAATGAAGAAATATGTTTGGACTGCCTTACAGGTCTTTCATTACAGAAAAATATGTAAGAAATATAATTACTTAGATATTACTAGGCAAGGACTGAAGAATAGCAGCGCCCATGATACTATAAAAAATAACGGATAAAACAATACCAATGAGCATCATCACTAACATTGCTCTAGAGTAGTTTTTGCGGTTTTCGTTACCACCAGAACCAAAGCCCCAAACGAATACCATAATGATATTCACACATGGGATAGCAAAGATGATCATGGTTACCAACCACTCGCCAACAGACAGTACCTTTTGTTGCTCATCATTCATAAAAAAGCCTCCTTAGGTATTTCATGATTAAATAGATACGATGCATTGTGTAAACAATGTTCCATATATATCCGCTAATTAGGATAACACTTTTGGTTATAAATGTCAATGGTTGCGAAAAAAAACTGCCATCAGGTGTAAAACGGAGTGATCATTAACAATCATTGGGGCTGTATGCGGAAATAAATAGTGCATTCTGATTATATAAACGACAAAAGAGGATATAATGAGAATGACAAGCGGTATATTCAGCAATTTCGTGCGATGGGGAAAGCGATACTTTGTGACAACATACGAAATAGAAAGCAACAATACAAAAATAAACATAGGATGCATCTGGAAACTCTCTTTAAAATGCCCAGTAAAGAATAAAACAGAAGCACGTGTCAAGCCGCAGGCAGGGCATGGCAATCCAAAAAAAATAAGCGATGGACAAAAATAGGTAAAGAACTTGGTGCTGACGATAAAATAGAGCGCAATCAGAACCAAAGAAACAAAATATCTGCGTGCATAGGAGAATAATACGGTAAACATGCTCATTTCTCCTTTTCATTTGTATAGGGCAAACCGTTTTTTAGAGTTAAACAGGTTCGCTACTATTTAAGGATAAATATAGCAGATATTTGAATAAAAACCAATAAAAATTTATGGTGGGGTATCCTTTTCAAATCTAAACGTTATTTCAATTCGCTTATTTTCAAAAATCAGTATGGATTCGATTAATTCGACCATCAACTCTCTGGTAATCTCACCAATATCAATGTAATGAATGAATTTGCTCACCCATTCATTGTGATAGAGGCGTGACTCGCATTGCGTGGCATGCAGGACATCTAAATCCGATCGTCTAATTTCAAACTGTTTCTTCTCTTTTGTATATCGATCTTTTAACATCATGTAGTCTTCTATAGAAAGTATTTTGTCTACATAATCTTCGTATGCTTGTGTTAGATAGTTGCAGGTTTTTTCTATCTTCAATTGCAGCAGTTTATCATCTTCGCGCTTGTTTGAATTTGTTTGCATTTTCTTGGACAACGCACTGAGTTCTTGTATATCTTCGTTTACTAGGGCTCTTCGCGCCTCCGCTTTTATTGCCTCTAAGACAATGGCGGATAGGGCGTCCTCTCGTATTGTATGAGAAGTACATACCTCTTTGCCATATGTCTTATAAGTTCCACATTTGAAATAGTTCGCTTTCAGCCCTTTTCCTATTTTACTGGTCGTTTTACTCATGGCACGACCACAATCACCACACTTTAAAATGCTGGCATAGATTGTCACATGGCCTTCATAATTTGTACATCTTTTTCGTGTTGCAAGAAGCGCTTGCACATCGCAAAAGGTGGCGTTGTCAATAATGGGGGCGTGCGTATCCGTAACGATGATCCAATTGGCTCGATCAATGCACCTTTTTTTATCGATTTTATATGAAATCATTTCACTTTTACGTTGTAGCATGTGACCCACATAAACCTCATTCTGCAATGTTTTATGGATCGTAGAGTAAGTCCAGTAAGATGTAGCATCAAGTCGTTTAGAATTTTTATAGTGTTGACCCTCTTGTGTTTTATATGCAGAGGGACATGGTATGCACTCTCGGTTCAGTATTTTTGCAATGTGAGTTTTTGAGAGGCCTTTTTTATACAAGTCAAATATTCTTTGTACAACTGCGGCGGCATATTCATCGACGATGAGATGGTTATGATTGAGTGGATCTTTTTTATAGCCATAGGGCGCAAATGCGCCAATAAATTCACCTCTACTCATCTTTGATTGAAATGCGCTTTTAACCTTTTTTGAGATGTCTTTTGCATACATATCATTTAACAGCGACTTGAACGGGCCTATTTCGACATTGCTACCAGTGAAAGAATCATAATTATCCAATAAAGCGATATATCGAATGGATTTTAGAGGAAAAATTTTTTCTATGTAGTTGCTCGTTTCAATATGTTCACGTCCCAGACGCGACATATCTTTTGTAATAATGGTGTTGATGTTTCCTTTGTGCACTTCCGCCATCATCCGAATAAAAGAGGGGCGTTGAAAATTCAATCCACTATACCCATCATCGATATAAAAGTCCACTAAAATCATATCTTCTTGCTGTTTGACGTAATTTTCTATTTGTGTTCGTTGGTTCTCGATGCTATCCGAGATCTCTCGATCTCCGTCTTCCTTAGACAAGCGCAAATATGCGCCGGCTTTGAACATATCACGCCTCCTACCTTACGTTGGTTTTATTGCGTCAGTGTAAGTTTGACAATATTTTTCATGCAGTCCAATAATTTTTTGTCTCCATATTTTACGCTAACCTGATAGGAATTACTCGTATTGGCGCTATCCTTTGGTTTATCGTTTCCCATTGACTTCACACCATCACCCGACCTCTCATCCATACGCCCACGGGAGTATCAATCGCTGTAAAATAGTGTATGCGTTAAAAGCCTGTACAAATTACTACAATAATCGGCTCGAATTACCTTGCAAAACCTCAGTCTATATCAACCGCCGCCGTGGGGTGCCGACGACACAGATAAACTACTAGAAATACTAAAAGCAAACGATGTGAAAGCAACGTTTTTCCTATGCGGTTACTGGGTCACCAAATATCCAGAAGAAGTGAAGAAGATTTATGCAGATGGACACGACATCGGCAATCACGGCAATACCCATGCCCATGGCGCCCAAATCAGTAAGGAAGAAAATATAAAAGAGCTGAAAGGGGTACATGACAAAGTCAAAGATCTGCTTGGCATAGACATGACGTTATTTCGACCACCGTTTGGCGAGTATGACAACAAAGTAATCGAAGCAGCGACCGAAAGTGGTTACCATACGATTCAATGGGACATCGATAGTCTCGACTGGAAGAATTTCGGCGTAGAGCATGAAGTCAACCAAGTATTAAACCATAAGCATTTGGGAAATGGCTCCATCATTTTGTTTCACAATGATGCGAAGTACACGCCCGAAGCGCTAGGCACAATCTTAAAAGGCTTGAAAGAAAAGGGATATGAGATCGTTCCGATTTCTAAGCTCATACATACAGAAAACTATTATATGGATCATGAGGGTAGGCAGAAATTGAAATAGCAAGAATCGATAGTACAGTGGAGAGTAGTCAGCCGCTGTACTTTTTTAATCTGTTAGAGCCTGCTCGCTGTCTTATTTTTTCAATAGTGGAGGGGAGCATCAAACCCTTTTACCAATCCCTTAAACTGCCAGCCCCTTTATTTACACAAAATTCGCAGTTATTTTACACATTAGACAATCCGCCTATAGACTCCGCATTGCTTTCGCAGACAATCTTGTAAATATTTTATAATTTCATACATAAATTCTAAAAAAACATTGCAATACGTCACAATATTAATTATAATTAAATAGTATTATGTTTAGATTGTACATATCATATAAGAATTGAGAAAACAGGAGGATTTGTATGAAAAAGTTTAAAGCAATAATCGGTTTTGCCATATCTATCATCATGGTCACATCTTCTTTTCCCGTTATTTCGTTTGCCGCGCTTGAAGAGCCTGACAGAACTTGGTCTACCGTTAAGGCGGACGGGTTTGCCGGCGTTGACGGTGATGGCGATCAATATCTCAAAGGCGGCACCACTGGAGGTGCTGGTGGTACAGTGTATGACGTAACGACAAGAGCGCAGTTTCATGCAATATTTGCACAGAGAGCGGAGACAAAAGCAACCGATCCGATTATGGTCGTAATGAAAGGCTCCATGATCGAAATCAATCCAATTAAGGGCGATTTGGGCGTCATGGAACCCATTCGATATACCTCAAATGTAACTGTTATCGGTGATGGCGCAACGGCTCTTCTTTCTGGCTGGGGCATCAATGTTGACCATTCAAGCAATATCATTATACAAAACTTGACCTTTAAAGATGCCTCGGATGATAGCATCAACGTTCAATATTCTCACCACGTGTTAATCACACACAACACATTCACAGGTGGATACGACGGCTTGACCGATATTAAGCGCAGTTCAAACTATTGCACTGTTTCATGGAACTACTATGGAGAACACAATAAAAACTGTTTGCTTGGTCATTCCCCTACAAACGCTGCTGAAGATCGTGGCAAACTGAAAACAACCTATCACCACAACTGGTTCAATGCAACCTCCCAAAGAAATCCTCGCGTACGTTTTGCGCAAGTTCATGTTTACAACAATTATTTTTATTACAACTCAGGGTATGGCGTAGGGAGTACATGCGAAGCGCAAGCCTTTGTAGAAGGCAATTGCTTTGAAAAACTAAAATATCCGGCAACAAACTCTGAGGATATGTCGGGTGATCCAAAAGGTGGCATTTGGTTTATCGGTGATCAAACAGATCAGACAAATCCCTTTACCAACACGTTTATTTCTCCGGACAATGGTATGGTCATCGACCACAATCGGGTTGGCTTTACGTTCAGACCTTATGAGAACTACGACTATAGCGATTCTTTTACAGAGCCGAGCAAGGTGAAAGCACTTGTAATGGCAAAAGCAGGCATAGAAGGCGACAATTTGACTCTCGACCCGACAGCACCAGCAGGACTTGAGGCGGAAATTGTAAAATCAGATGATGTATGGAAATATAGAGCGTCTTGGAGCAGAGTATATGGCGCAACAAAATACACGTTGCAATGGTCTACAGATAACAATACATGGACGACAGTGGATAATCTAACCACAACTGACTATGTGCTTAGCGATTCTGTTGTATTAGACAAAGAATACTTTTTCAAAGTATCCTCTACCAATGCTATCGGAACAAGTGTTTACAGTGCTGTAAACTCTGTTAAACTTGCAACACCCGCAAAACCAACCATTACAAAAATCACGCCGAAAGATGCTGGTTTTGATATCGCATGGGACGCGGCAGACAATGCTTCCTCTTACGTTGTAACCGTTCAACTTATGAGTAATGATGTGCCTTCTGGCGATCCATTGATAGAAAAAACAACACAAACTGCTATTTCTATAACTGGTCTTAAAGCTGAGAGCAATTATCAGATTACGGTTGCGGCTTTAAATGGCGATTATTCTGTGGCTTCTGACCCACAAGTAAAAATGACACCAATTTCCTATGATTTTACTGAAGATTTTAAAAATTATGATGTAGGTAACTATACAGCAACCTCAGCAAAAGACTTTAACAACATTTGGACTGTTTCTGCAGGCACAGCAACAATCGCCAGTGAAGCAGACGCATCGGATCAACGCGTATTAAAAAACGGAACGACTCCTCTAGGATTTTATCTAAAAGAAACACCAATGTGGGGCGACCAAACAATAACCATGAAGTATAAACTATTGGCAGGGTCAACCTCTAACGTTTTAAAATTATACGGACGATATATCGACAGTAAGAACTATTATTGCTTGAACGCAAAACCTACCGGAAGTTCGTCGAAAATCGTTTTCAGCATTATAAAATGTGTAAATGGCACATCGACGACACTCAAAACTGGTTCGACAGTCACTCTGAGCGATAAACTATATCACACCATGCAATTCACGATAACCAATAATGCTTTGACTGGTTACTTTGACTTTGACGTTAACAACAACAACGTACCTATAAGTGTTGTTTCCAGCACAGACAGCGTTTTGAAATACGGTGGCACGGGTGCCTATATGGACTACGCAGCAAACAATGTAGTCATTGATTCTATCGCCGTTCACGCGGGTGCTTACACAGGCGATGTGTTAAAATCAAGCGACTCGTCTGTTAAAAGTGTCGCTGTAAAAGGTACAGCGATTCCATTGAAAAGCGGCGTATATCAATTGACAGTACCATATACGTTTGCCTACAGCCCAGAAGATATTTTGGTTACAGCAAACCATTTGAAAGCAACCGTAAGCCCCGTTACTGCAAAAGCAGATGCGGCATATAATTATGAAGCGGTTGTAACAGCAGAAGATGGTTCTACTACCACCACTGTTAAAATTAATCTCCTCACCGAACCACAGAATGCAATCCAAATTCTAAACTCAGCCTACACCGGCACATTCGCTGCTGGCGAAAAAATTTCGATTGGCGCAACAATGAAAAATAACTCTGTCTTGGAACCTAAAAACGTAAAACTTTGTATCGCCTTATACAAAGACGGTACATTAAAAGCCATGAATTCTGCCACCGGCATAATTCCAATGGGTGCAACGTCGACACTGTCAGCAAGCGTAGACTTACCAGACGATCTGACTGGATACACAATAAAGTCATTCTTAGTGGATGATTTTGGAAATTTGAAACCATATACGACATATTCGGTTTATCCAAACGCTTTTAATTAGAGATATATACTGCTGTTCATGAAGCACCGCGACTTGTCGTGGTGCTTCATGAATTGCGGTTAAAAGTTCGCCTTGCGAACTTTTTTATCTGTTAGGAAAGTGCTTCGCACTGTTCCTAGCCGCGACCAGTCGCGGTGCTTCATGAACAGCAGTTAAAAGTTTGCAGAGCAAACTTTTTTATTGACTTAATGCGGACTAATGCCTATACTTTTTGTAATACCATCAACCAAACTCAGACCAGTAGCGTTGGCGTGTCAGTTTTTAATGAGCTCTCCGATCGGTGGGCATTGGAGGGGAAAATGAGCAATTATAGTATAAATCTGAATAGTAGCAGCTTTGCAGAATTAATAGGCGATAAACACCTTTACATTGATAAAACACTATTTATTGAGCATTTTTTAAGCATACCCGATAGCATTATATTGATTACCAGACCGAGAAGAATGGGCAAAAGCCTTAATCTGGATATGCTTAGGGAGTTTTTGGATTGCAGGCGCAATACAGCGGAATTGTTTAAAGGACTTGCACTTGAGAACAGCGTATGGTACTCCGAGATCAATCGGTCACCAGTTATATGTATAGATTTTAAAAATTTACGCAAGGATGAGTATAAATCCTCCTTGCGAAATAGAATATGTCAGATCATTGAATACTATATTCCAGAAGATAAAAGACTGTCTGTCGTTAAAAGGTATTTTGAGCAAGAGGAGAATTATTCGACAGAAATACTGATGTACATTACAGAAAACATATATGACCTATATCAAATGAAGCCGTATATTTTGATTGACGAATATGATAAAATCCTGATGGATCATGTCAACACACCTGTTTATGAAGAAATACGGGACTACATGACAGCTATATTTACATCAACTTTTAAAGGGAACCCATGTGTCAAGAAAGCCTTGCTCACAGGCGTAACGCGCATATCAAGAGAGAGTATGTTTAGCGGATTAAATAACATTAGTGTATATGATGTGTTCACGCCGAGCGTATTTGATACGGATTTTGGCTTGACAGAAAATGAAGTGAAGACAATTGTTAAGTCGGAACAACTTCCTGTTGTAAAGGACTGGTATAATAATGTACGCATAGGCAGGCACTCTCTGTACAACATTTATTCTGTTATGTCTTATCTGCGGTTTGGTACAATATCCAACTACTGGGGGAAAAGTGGAACAATAGATTTGTTGGGTGAGTTGCTGACTGGAGCGAGGGCTATCAGTTTAAGCGAAATCATTGAAGATACACGCAAGTATTTTATTTCCAAAATAGACCCTAGGCTTTCGCTTCAAGAGGTATTTAGCAAAGAGTTTGACTTCTATTATTACTCTCTTGCCATTCAAGCAGGCTATTTGACGTTTGAGAAACGAACCGATGACCCGATGGATATGGAATATAAGGTGAGCGTTCCGAACAAAGAACTTGTCATGGTGTGGAAAGAGTATATCCTTAACAAGATCGTTAGAAATGAAGCGAACCACCTTGCGGATTGCTTTGATGGTATTTCTTCTGACTTAGAGCTATTTAACGACAAGCTCACTGAGTTTATCAATTACCAACTATCATTTTTTGACCTAGATGAAGAACTGGAAAAGACATATCATGTATTTGTCTTTGGCATGATTTTGGGGCTAGGGTATACGTGTACATCTAACCTTGAAAGTGGGTTGGGGCGTTATGATCTGCTTGTTGAATCCTCTGATTTTATCGCCGTGATGGAATTTAAAAAAGCATATAACGAAACAGAACTTGACAATAAGGCTCGATTGGCATTGAAGCAGATTGAGAATAACAAGTATGTGAGTAGCTTGGACACAACAAAACCTATTTATAAAATTGGTATAGGGTGTTATAAGAAAATTTGCTTGGTAAGGACTGAAAGGGTTTAGGAAAATGATAAACGATAGACTGCTCAACTTGTGTTGAGCGGTTTTTTTTTATTTTCTTCAACGCCATATGTGAAAAACATCGGTAACAAAAGCCGCCGTGAACAGCAAAAAATATGACGATGCGACAAAAGTATTGCAATGAAAGCAAGAATGTAATAATGTGTAGTGAGAAGGAAAGAACCTAAACAGTGAAGAATCGATGGAGGGCGTATGTTTAGAATGAGCATGGTATGGAAGAAAGTTTTAACAATAGCAGGAATTTTACTGATACTTGACGGTGTTTTCATGGCATGCGCTTCCAATTTTAATTTTGGTACGATTGCCATACTGGGTTTGGGTATATTCTTAACGACATTTGATGCGGTGTTTAGGTATATGGACAAAAATCTGAATAAAAAAATCACCACGGTGATTCGATATATGATCTTGGTTGGGCTTGTTTTTATGGCAGCTGTCATTTCAATGATTGCACTTGTAGGCGAGCGGGATACAGCGACCTTTAATGAAGATGCGGTGATTGTGCTCGGTGCGGGGATCAAAGGAGAAAGGGTCACATTGCCGCTTATGCACAGGTTAGATAAAGCAGTCGAATACTGGCATAAAAATACGGAGGCTATTATTGTTGTGTCTGGCGGACAGGGATTACAAGAAAGCATCAGTGAGGCACTTGCGATGAAGAAATATTTGATCGCCAAAAACATACCAGAGGAAAAAATTATCATGGAGGATCAATCCACGAGTACATACGAAAATTTCGCGTTTTCAAAAAAAATTCTAACCCAATTGCTTGGTGATCATTTTACCGTAACGTACATCACAAACCGATTTCACATGTATAGAGCCGGGCAAATAGCCCAAGCAGTGGGCATCAATGGCACTAGCTACGGTGCGCCAATCGCGTGGTATTTGTTGCCAAATGTATACCTTAGAGAATTTTTTGCCGTCATAAAGTTTTGGATATTAAAAGTGTAGCTATGCTTTTTAATGCTATCGTTTATATATAAGTATCGACAGGAGAAACAGACATGCATAATAAGCCAGAGGAATGCGGCAATCATTTTCATGAGCACGACCAAACGTTTAATATCAATGCTCACTTTATTGCATCTAACCCACCCACATCGCTTAATCCAGAAAGCGTATACCCATCGATTGATGACACGGCATACGTGGGGCCCTTTTCCACGATCATAGGAGACGTAAGAATTGGGAAAAATGTATTTATTGCACCAAGTGTGAGTATCAGAGCAGATGAAGGGTTTCCGTTCTACATTGATTCGAATACGAATATACAGGATGGTGTTATCTTGCATGGCCTTACGGATAGTAGGGTCATGCACAACGGCGAAACGTATTCCATCTATGTTGGTAAACATGTAAGCTGTGCGCATGGGTGTATTATTCATGGTCCATGCAAAATTGGCAATCGCGTCTTTATCGGTTTTCATGCGATTGTCCTTAACGCGATCATTGGAGAAGGTTGTTATATTTCCATCGGGGCGCTGGTTACAGGGGGGATAAAGGTGCCGCCAAATCGTTTTGTCCCAACTGGTGCCATCATCGACACACAAGAGAAAGCAGATCGGTTAGGCTGTGTTCCAACAAGTGAAATCGAGTTTGCAGAAAAAGTGCAACAGGTGAACAACGAATTTCCTACGGCGTATGCCTTGATGTTTGGCGGCACGAGGTGTAGCTGTGGGTTGGCTTGCAGCGCTAAAACCGTGAAGGATATATTGCAGTAGAGGCAGAAGACGAGAATTGCGACGGTAAACACAAAAGCAGCAGGTGCTATGGCACAGATGAATTGACGTATGAAGCCAACGGGAGTATAATTTAAACAAATTATACAGGGTAGGCAGTTTATAGCGGTTTAACAAATAAGCATAAAAGTTAAACCGATATAAAATCAATCACTGTCTTAGTAGGAGGCCGTATGAACAAGCAAAAGTATTATCACATGGATGTTGCGGAAGTTCTTGACAAAATATTTGATGTGTATAAAAAGGGGGCACTAACACAGATTTTATTTGGGCTTGTCTTTAGTATCATTATGTACATAGTCATTTTTGTCGTGTTGGGCGTGTTGGGGCTTATCGGTTTTATCGGCTTTGGAAGCATGTTTAAAGACTTTTTTTCGGGAGGGTTTTCGATTACAGCGCTATCGCTTATGATAGGCTTTATCACTGTTGCGATGTTTGCTTGCTTATATGGATTTTCGCTCAGAGTGAATGGAAGCCTATATATTGCAAGCCAAACGATGGAGGGTAGAAAGACAGATATATCAAAAGCAATATCGATGGCTGTTAAGAACGGTTTGTACATTTTTACGGCTTGTCTTGCGCAGATGATCCTTTGTATCGTTGTCTTTGCTTTATATGCGGCGATTGCTGTGGGTGTGTTGATGTTACTAGGTGTTATCCATGGATTTAGTGGGTCAATCGATCATTTTCTTCCGTCACTTTTGGGTTGGAAACTGATCGTCATTGTTCTGCTTTTCATTGGCTATATGTTTTTAATGCTGTTGCTGCAAACGGTTTTTATGTTAACGGTGCCCGTTGCCGCCATTGAGAGAAGACATTTTTTTGGCGCTGTTACCAGAGGGTACGCACTGATTAAACATGATTTTTGGAAAACGTTTTTTATATGTTTTATTAATATCTGCATTATGTATGTCATAATGGGAACGATAATGAGCGTGGTTGTCTTGGTTATAATGGGCGTTACGCTGTTAGGCAAGGCTACATCATTAAACACACCTGTGGCGATGATGTTCTTGCAGCTATACCAAAGTGTGCTCTCTAATGTGGCCAACATTTTAATAACACCATTTTATGGTATTATTCCGATGACTGTATACGTGAATCAACGGATCAAATATGAAGGGCTTGATATTATTTTGGGTTTGAAGGAGTAGCATATGAAGACGGATGACTTCACAGCATTTCAATCTGCGACAGAACATGCACTTCAAGCGTCAAAATACAACGTTTTGTCTGGAAGAACCGCAGACTTTAAGGCATGGCTAAAAGAGAAAGTGATACAATTTTTAGAAAAACTATTTGAGAATATTCATTTAGGAAATTACAAACCGCCATTCTATCAGACCACTCTTTTTTTTGGCATTGTTATGGCGGTAATCGTCATGGTTATTATCGTTATTTCTTTGGTGCTTGTGTTTCGAATGTTGCGACGTAGACAGAAAAGACTTCGCACGGCAGAAGAACTGATGGCAAAACTGGGCGATGCATCGGTCACAGACGCAGATATACTAGAAGAAAGCCAGTGCTATGCCGAAAAAGGGCAATACAGAGAAGCCGTTCGCCTACAATTTATCGCCGTTTTATGGGTGCTTGGCAAACAATCTATTATCAAGAAAGGCGAATTCAAAACAGGCACACAGATCAAGCGTGAGATCAAGCAAAAAAAACCAACCATGGAGCAACCATTTGGTGATATCGTATTTTTGTTTAACAAGGCATGGTTCGGGCGCAAGCCGATAGACCAAGAACAATTTTCACAGCATTTGATTCGATTTGAAAACTTTTATCAGGAGGTACGTGCCGATGAACAAAAAGAATAGCGGACCCCTGATCATGCTACTTGTTTTGGCGATTATATACATTTTAATACTGGTGTTCATATCAGGCAAACAAGGTCAGAACCAACCGGATTATACCATATACAGCACAAATAAGGCGGGCGCCAGTCTTTTTTATGATACACTTCGCGATCTTGGCTATGATGTCGCCACAAGTTTTAGTAAAATAGATGAAGAGACAAGCATGAATGACTTGCAGGTTGTTGTTGGTGTAGACCATTCTTTTTGTTCGGAAGAAGATTTTGACCTGCTTATGCAATGGGTTTACGCGGGCGGAAGCCTCCTGTATTTTCAGGAAGACGATACATATGATATGACGAAGTATATAAACGCTAATGCAAGACTTGAAAAAAACAACCCGATCCCATATGGGGAAGGCACCATATATCTAGGGAAGGTGCAGGACGTTTTAAACGAAAATTTTATGAACGATCAACACGCTGGATATGAAATGATGCAAGCGGTTGACATACACACGTTTGATAAAATGATATTTAACGAGTATTATCATGGGCTTCAGTACAACAAAAGTCTTTGGGAGAAACTCCCTTTCGATTTTAAAATTGTCGTGGTACAACTGTTGATCGTGGCAATTGTGCTCATTTGGCATTTGGGCAAGCGTTTTGGAAAGCCGATCCCATACTATGAAGAGGTTGAACGCGAAGAAAATGAATATCTGTTGGCGCTTGCCAATACGTACATGGGCGTTAATATGCAGTTTTTTGCTATTGATAGTTATTATCAGCATTTTTTACGTACTTGCTGTGATTATTTTAGAGTAGAGTATGGTGAGATCGAACGATGCCTCGTGGAAGTTTGGCAGAAGGAGGGGCTTGCGAAGTTGGATCTATTGATCAACGTGCAAAAAAGAATCGAAAGCTTTCCGGCAAAAGAAGTGAAAAATACCAAGTTGCTGAAAGAATTGACATCCAATATCGATGTACTGACGGCGCTTGTGAGGAGGAAATAACGTTGGAAAAAGGAACAACAAGGCTATTGATAGAAAAAATAAAAGAGCAAATGAACCATGTTGTCATTCACCAAGAAGGTTTAACAGATTTGGCGCTTACTGCCATTTTGAGCGGTGGACATGTACTCATTGAAGGGGTGCCTGGGTTAGCCAAAACGTTATGGGTGCGTACGTTATCACGAATCATCTCGGTCGATTTTAAACGGGCGCAGTTCACACCAGACTTAATGCCAACCGATATCTTGGGTACGAAGCTCTATAACATGAAAGATTCCGAATTTATCCTAAAAAAAGGGCCACTGTTTACCAATCTATTTTTGGCAGATGAAATAAACCGAACACCGCCCAAAACACAATCGGCGCTACTGGAAGTCATGGAAGAACGAGCCATCACAATAGATGGAGAAACACATCCATTAAAAGAGCCATTTGCCGTGATTGCAACACAAAACCCGCTAGAGTTCGAAGGAACCTATCCTCTGCCTGAGGCATTGACGGATCGATTTATGATGAAATTGAATCTATCGTATCCGGGCACGGAGGCAGAAAAGAAAATTCTTGCGATGTATCATACAGGGTTTAGCGCTGTGGATTTGCATAAAGATGTAGAGGCAGTTTGCACCGGAGATGATATCGTACGTTGCAAGGAAGAGATTCAGGCGGTTACGGTGGAAGATAGTATCATGGACTATATCGTAGGGATTGTGGAGATGACAAGGCGCGTACAGTCTTTGTCTATTGGCGCAAGCCCACGTGGTACGATCAATTTACTTCTGACAGCCAAGGCATATGCGGCTATTCACGGGCGTGATTTTGTTATACCAGATGACATAGCAGAATTGGCGATTCCTGTTTTACGGCATCGGGTTGTATTAACACCAGAAGCAGAGTTCGATGGCGTTAAAGCTGATAAAATTATTGCTGATATTGTTGCACAGATAAAAGTTCCTAGATAATGGAGGTATTCCATTTATGTCCCCGACCAAACGGTTTGTATTCATCATAGGATTAGGCGTATTTTTGCTGATTCCTGTGGTATTTCTTGGCATCGGTCTTCAAGTGTTTTTGCTGTATAATTTGCTATGTTTTGGGCTGTTGATCGTTGACCGCTATCTATCACCAAGCAAAGATAAGATTCAGATCGCAAGGCAGTCATTGGAGGTATTGTATTTTAAAACGGAAAACCAAATCGACTTACTGGTCACGAATCAGTACCATCGATCGCTACATATTGAAGTGAAGGATATGATACCTGACTTTCATTTCAATGTTTTGTCACAGCATATGGCGGCAAGGGTGCCAGCCTTTGGGCAGTGCGTGTATTCATACACGGTTTTGCCCACAAAGAGGGGCAGTTTCTTGTTTCCAGAAATTTTTGTGCGGTATAAGGGTGTGCTTGGGTTGTGTACCAACAGTTTTTCGATACCGCTACCGATGGACTATAAGGTGTATCCAAACGTGACGGATATATCAAAATATCGCCTGATGTTGCACAAGAACAGGTCGCTCGCGTCGGGCGGTAGACCAATCGCACGAATGGGTGCCGATACAGAGTTTGAGAGTTTGAGAGAATATGTATATGGCGATGACTACAGAAAAATAAACTGGTTGGCCACCGCGAGAGAATCAAAGCTGATTGTAAATCAATATGAGCAAGAAAAAAACCAACCTGTCTTCATCTTAATCGACACAGGAAGACCCATGAGCCACCCGATAAGGGGATATAAAAAGCTAGATTACGCCATTAATGCCGCGCTTGTTTTGTCAGACATTGTCAACCAAAAAGGTGACTTGAGTGGTTTGATGGTATTTGATACCGAAATAAACAGCGTCATCATGCCGGGGAAGGGTGCGAAGCACCGTAGTGCCTTTATGGATTCGTTGTACCATGCAAATGATACAAAAAACGCCGCTGATTTTGAGGGTGCGTTCAAGTTCTTAACGACGAAATTTCTGCGAAGGGGTCTTGTGTTTTTGTTCACTGACTTTGAAACAATGGATGAAGCGGAACAATTGTTGGAATCAGCAAAAATATTGAAAAAGAGATTTATCTTAATCATTGTATTGATCAAGAGCGATAGCATCCATGCTTTGGCAGAGCATCCTGCAACCTGTGAAAGAGAAATATATGAAAAGGCTGTTGCAATTGATATGCTCT
>JAVBJY010000119.1:0-7982 GCA_031546735.1 Eubacteriales bacterium | reverse complement strand
GCTTTTAATTCCTTTAAAAACTGCTTCATGCCCGTGCTTTCCAGTTGGAACACGCCTTCTGTTTTGGCTTGGGCGATGAGTTCAAACACATGGGCGTCGTCAAAGTCCATCTTGGTAAAATCAATGGTGAGGGCATGGTTTCGCTTGATTTCACTGACCGCATTTTGGATCACGGTCAGCGTGCGAAGCCCCAGAAAATCCATCTTGAGAAGACCAAGCTCTTCTAATGTGTTCATCGTAAATTGTGTCGTGATGACGCCGTCGTTGCTGTTTAAGGGCACATATTCCATAACAGGCACATCGCAGATGACAACACCCGCGGCGTGTGTAGACGCATGGCGTGGTAGCCCTTCAAGCTTCATAGACATATCGATCAGATTTTTTACGACTTCATTTGCTTCGTACTCGGTGGATAAATCTTTGTTGATTCTAAGCGCTTTTTCAATCGTAATGCCCAATTCGAACGGAATCATCTTGGCCACTTTATCCACGTCGGCATACGGAATATCAAGGGCGCGCCCTACGTCACGAATGGCGTTTCGTGCCGCCATGGTGCCGAAGGTGATGATCTGAGCCACATGATCTGCGCCATATTTTTGTACCACGTAGTCGATGACCTCTTGTCGCCTTTCGTAGCAAAAATCGATATCAATATCGGGCATGCTTACCCGCTCGGGGTTTAGAAAACGCTCAAAAATAAGATTGTAACGGATTGGATCTATATTTGTAATGCCCAAGCTGTATGACACGATGCTACCGGCGGCAGAGCCACGCCCCGGCCCCACGATGATGCCGTGGTCGGTTGCATATTTGATAAAATCCCATACGATGAGAAAATAATCGACAAACCCCATGTTATGGATGATATCCAGTTCGAAACGCAGTCGCTCTAGCAGTGGTTCTGTGACGTCATTATAGCGTTCTTTTAGCCCTGAGAGACACAGCGTCTCTAAATAGGAAAAAGCAAGCGCGTTGTGTTTATTTATATCCAAATCATCGGCTTTTGAAACATCGGGCAAAGCAAATCGCGGCAATTTGTACTCGTTAAAAACAAAATCGACATTGCACCGCATGGCGATTTTGTGGGTGTTTTCAAGACCCTCTGTCGCGTATGGAAACAGGCGGTACATCTCTTCAGCCGATTTTAAATAAAATTGGGAACCTTCATAGCGCATCCTGTTTTCATCATGGATGGTTTTGGCCGTCTGGATACAGAGAAGAATGTCGTGCGCGACATAGTCCTCTTGGTTGATATAATGGATATCATTTGTACAAACAAGCGGAATATTCGTTTCTTTGTGCATTCTGATCAATTGTTGATTCACGGTGTGTTGTTCTGCCATGCCATGGTCTTGCAACTCTAAATAAAAATTGCCCTCTCCAAACATGGCGTTATAGAGAAGCGCCGTTTCTTTTGCCCGCTCATAAGAGACGTTTAATACATTTTTCGCAACCGGTCCTGCCAGACAGGCGCTTAAACAAATGAGCCCCTCTTTGTATGTTTCGAGTAAGTCTAGGTCGATTCGTGGCTTATAGTAAAATCCTTCTGTAAAGCCGAAAGACACCAACTTCATTAGATTTTGATAGCCGGTCATATTTTCGGCGAGTAGCACCAGATGATAATAAAAGTTATCCTGAGAGCTTTGTTTGTTTAACCGTGACCCCGAAGCCACATACACCTCACAGCCAAGAATCGGCTTGATATCATGCGCTTTTGCCTGTTTATAAAAATCAATGACACCAAACATGACACCGTGATCTGTAATCGCGATGCTATCCATGCCCAGTTGCTTTGTCTTTTTCATCAGGTCTTTTATTTTTGCAGAACCGTCGAGCAGACTGTATTCTGTATGCACGTGTAGGTGCGTAAATTTTTTATTCTCCATACATAGCTCCCAAATTCTCTTACAAAATTCTACGGATAAATTCTACCATATGCTATGAAGAAATTCAATTTTATTTGACAATTTATAAGAACTGCGTTAGATTTAGAAATAAATAACATACGCCACATGGCGTTTGCAGAAGTCAAAGGAGATTGGTTTCGATGTCAAAAAACATACCAAACAGAATTATTTTAAGTGAAGATGAATTGCCGACCCAATGGTATAACATGACCGCCGACATGAAGGAGAAGCATGACCCTATGCTCCATCCGGCGACCAAAAAACCTGCCGTGCCGGAAGACTTGTATCCCATTTTTGCAGAAGAATTATGCAAGCAAGAATTTTCAAACGAGCGCTATATCGATATCCCAGAGGAAGTGCAGGCGTATTATAAAACATTTCGCCCGTCACCGCTACACCGTGCGTACCAGCTTGAAAAGCTGTTGGATACGCCCGCCAAAATTTATTATAAATATGAAGGCACAAACACGTCTGGTAGCCATAAGCTTAATTCTGCCGTGCCACAAGCCTACTACAACAAAAAGCAAGGCATTGCCCGCATTACGACCGAGACGGGTGCCGGTCAATGGGGCACGGCGCTGTCTATGGCATGTGCGCACTTCGGCATCGACCTGACGGTTTATATGGTGAAAATCAGCGCAGAGCAAAATCCATACAGAAAAGCAATCATTGAGACGTTTGGTGCTGAAATCATCAAGAGCCCGTCGAACACGACAGAAATCGGACGAAGCATTTTGGCCGCAGACCCTCACTGTTCGGGTAGCCTTGGTACGGCGATTAGTGAAGCTGTAGAATCTGCCGTTACATCTAAAAACTGTCGGTATACCCTTGGCTCTGTCTTGAACCAAGTGGCCATTCATCAATCGATCATCGGCATCGAGGCGAAAAAACAATTGGCAATGGTAGACGAATATCCTGATGTTGTCATTGGCTGTTCGGGCGGCGGCTCCAATTTTGCTGGTCTTATTTCCGCATTCATGCAGGACAAGCTGACTGGCAAGCAGAAGCCATACTTTATCGCCGTTGAACCGGCGGCTTGCCCATCCTTCACCCGCGGCAAGTACGCGTATGATTTTTGCGATGTGGGCAAAATCACGCCAATGGCAAAAATGTACACACTCGGCAGTGGCTTTATGCCGTCTTCTATTCATGCCGGCGGGTTACGCTACCACGGCATGTCGCCGATTTTGTCTAAGCTGTATCACGATGGCTGGATAGACGAAGCGGTTGGCGTGTTGCAATCGAGGGTGTTTGAAGCGGCTGTGACCTTTGCAAAAACCGAAGGCATTCTGCCTGCACCTGAATCTTCTCATGCGATACTCGCCGCCATGGATGAAGCACGTAAGTGCAAAGAATCTGGCGAAGCCAAGACGATCTTGTTTGGATTGAGCGGGCATGGGCATTTTGATTTAGGCGCTTATATCAATTACAGCGAAGGAAAAATTATTGATTATGTACCGACAGATGAAGAGTTAGCCGTAGGGTTTGCTTCGTTGCCGGTAATAGAATAAGAAGTCGAAAATAGTGGGCTGACATACGAAATGTTGATTTCGTATGTCAGCCCACTATTTTTTAAATCCACTTCTTGTGTTTAAAATAACCCAAGAAAATCAAAATAACCACTACCATGGAGGCAAGCGAAAAATAATATCCATACCGCGTGGCAAGCTCGGGCATATATTGAAAATTCATGCCGTATATACCAGCGATCAACGTAGGCGGCGCAATACAAACCGTAATCACCGTGAAAATATTCATGATCCTGTTTTGTTCCAAATTGATTTTGTTGGACACGTTTTCTTCTAGGTCGTCGATGCGGTCGAAGCTAAATTGGATGTGCTCTGCCACGATGAGCAAATCCTCATATTCTAACTGCAACTTGTTCTTTTGTGCATGGTCTAGGAACGAGCTTGTTTTCAACAACAGCAGGATTTTTTGTATCTCGATAACCGATTCCTTCATATGCATGTTAGAAAAATTAAGATGGGTAATAAAATTCAAATCGTTCTCGGACACCCGCTTGATTTCTGTTATTTTTTCTGAATAGACGATGACTCTGTCGATGATGATTTGAATGACGTCGGCATAGTAGTCGTTGATCATTTGTATCAACAACGTGAAGATTTCTTCGTGTGTGTGCAGACTTTTTAACTTCATCGCTTTCTGCCCCAGATAATACGTCAGCACCCTTTGGGTATCCGGCGTCATGATCAACAACACCAGCCCGTGGGTCAACACAATATGAATCGTCTGTCGATGAATCCGCTGAAATTGTTGGCTACTTTTTCTGGAAAGCTCCCCTTCTACTTCTTTTCGTGCGTCCTCGCTTCTCAGATAGGGAAATTTTAAATTAATCGAAAGTTGACGCTCATCTTCTTGGTATCTTGAACTGATCTCAATGTCTTCTTTTTGTGCGAGGAAGGAGGGATCGATTTTAAAGATATGCGCCAACTCGTTAAACTCTTCTGCCCCATCTTTTACAACGTTCACAAAAAGCATATCCTGCAATGGCACATCCACGTCCCGCATCCACTCGTATCGCTTTGTTTCCCCATTTTTAAAATATATGTCTATCACACGTACTCACCCCCGCACTCACACTATGCGTTTGTATGCTCCAAGCGCCGTTTTTTACGTTCTTTTGCGCGTTCGAATTCGGCTATTTCGTTGTCACTTAAAGGAAGGAACGGTACAACAGGCCGCTTCTTTGCATATCTATCAAGGCAAACAAATACAAGATACACTTTGTTGATGCGCTGCCTGGTTCCGTCCATCGGATTCTCTGAATACACCTCTACCGCTGTTTCTAGTGACGTACGACCCGTCCATGTGACATACGATGTCAATGTAACGATATCTCCCATTTTGACAGAACACTTGAACTCGACCATATCCATCGTGATGGTGGCGACGAGTCCGTCTGAATGTCTTGTGGCGGTAAGTGCACCCGCAATATCAATCCAGTGGAGCAACCGCCCGCCAAGAAGGTTGCCGAGGACGTTTGTGTCGTTCGGCAACACTAGCTCTGTCATGATGGTTAATGACTCCACTCTTGCTTTTCCTTGTTCGTTATATATCATATTATTCATTTCCTCTCTAAAGCAGTACCACATTATATAGTATCCATCCCTAATGTTCAAGTTGTTTTCCATCGCCTACCGCTTAAAGCCAACAGCACTTGTGCATTCAGGTAAAACACCCAAATCAAATGAAACGCCCACACACTAACAATGTGCATCGTCTTCTGATTCTGCCCATAATGGGGCACATTATACAAGCCGACACAGATATCACATAGCAAAAAGAGTACCATGCCGACACAAACCAAAACCTCCTGCGGGCTACCCAACGTCTTGCGCCGAAACGCCCGAAAAGACGAGGCTACACTGGTCAGTATACAAACAAAATAAAAAGCCGACGTGTATACGACATTTCTCTCGTGTATGCCAACTATCGGCACGTACACCAAATAAACAAGCAACAGGAAAGCGGCCGCCTTCCTCTCGCCATACCGCACGGTATAAATGATCTGCACCAGACAAAACGAAAGGACGCCCACCCATTCTTTGTCTAGTATGAGCATACATAAGTCTGAAAACACCGTCAGCAACATACCGGCTTGAAGCAACCGCCTGTCGCAAGCCGAAGCGGCCTCGCCTACGTTTGAGAGAACGAAGCAAAGAACCACCGCCATGAATTTACACAGATTGGGCCAAAACACATCGCCTTGTGTGAAATCCATCACCGTAAACACAACAAACAACCCATAGATAACAGCCAAAAGCACCAAGAAAAGGACTGCCTGGCAGTTTACATGCCAAACATTCCGGCTCTTGGTGCTTTTGGTGTTTTTGCTTGTCGCGCGCGTGTTCTTCTTCAACTTTCAAGCAACTCCCGATAACTCTTTTTAAACGCTTTTAATATTTTGCGCAAGATATTTTGATACTCTTTCATTTTGCCCTGCGCCTTTCTAATGCGTGCAAACTCTAGGTTTGCACGTCCATCGTCGTTTTGGATGACAAGCGCCCGTTGAACGGATAGTTCCGCTTTTTCTAAATTATAGTCCATCCGATGATACATGGCGAGTAGCGTCCATAGCTTGGCAGACGTATGGTCTGTGGTCAGTGCCTTCTCGATACACCGGATGGCCGCAGGGATGTTGTTGCAAACTTTATAAATCTCTGCCTGTTTGATCAAAAAGTTGATGTCGTCTGTGTCCGATTTTTGCAACACATTCAATGCCTTGTCAAACTGCCGAAGCTTGCTGTAAATATCAGCGAGGCGAAAAATGCTGTATACATCGCCGTCTAATTCGACCGCTTTTTCATATTCCATAATGGCAGGGATATACTGCCCTTTACTAAAACAAATCTCGCCTCTGAAGTAGTGCACAATGGATTGGGAGACATCCTCCTTTGAGACAGCCAAATACTGCTCGGCTTTGGCGTAGTCTCCATCACAGACATATGCCTCAATGAGATGAAACAATACGTTTGGATTGGTTCGATCAATGGCGTATGCGTTTTGAAAATAGCCTGCGGCTTCTGTATATTTTTCCATATGCATGAGGCAAATGCCGATATTGTTTAAAAGCGCCACATTTGCTTCGTCATTTTGCAATGCTTTTTTATACAAGCCGAAGGCTTTCTCAGGATAACCGCTCTCGACCAAGTAGTCGCCACGCTCTTTCAGCTTCTCCCACTCAAATCGGCTTTCCCAATCTTTGAGCGTTCGTTTTAGGTCTAACAAATCCTCTTCATCAAAATAATAAATGATGGACAAAAAACGGATGAACCGCTCTGAAAATGCGGACAGCCCTGCAATATTTTTAATTTCAGTGGCGATAAAAGACAGCCCCAACACATCCTGCACCCAGCCGATAAAATCATCTGAAGCAAACTCGTCTACGACTTGCTTCCAATGGTGGAAGCAATGGTAAATCGCTTCTTCAAAGGAGTATACGTTGACGCCTGTCACTTTAAAATTATATGGCGTTTGTACATCTTGGGGCGATACACTTCGCAATAAGTTTGCGGCCATTTTTATAAACACCTACACTTTGTATTGTTCTGCACCATATTACAATCGGATCAGTTCGGTGATGCTCATGGCGATGTTGTCTAGAATATCAAAAAACTTATCATTTAAGTCGTAATATTTTCCGTTTGGATTGGTGAGGGGGTCATACGCCTCCACACTCTCTTTGTCTTTTCTTGCGACCACATAGGTGACCACGTCTTTCTCTAACAGCATGTTGCAGACGGCATCTACACTCTTGCCGCTCTTCGTCGGCACATGCGGTGGCGCGTCTGTAATGAGGATGAAAATATTTTTCGCACTCGGGTCAATCTTGGACGAATCCAACAACTGTATGCCTGTTTCGAGTGCATCCAAAGACGATTCGGGAATGTCTCCGCCATATGTCCTCGGTATGTTTTTCACTTGCTTTTGAAATTTGGGCACATCATCTGTAAAGTTGTATACGCTCGGTTTTTCCTTTTCGTACAAATCGCCAAACCCGATCAAGCCTAATTTGTAGTTTGCGCCCTTCGAACTCAAAATTTCAGAAAATTCGATTGCCCTGTCTTTTACGCCGCTGATGTATGTGTCCATACTCCCCGTCGTATCGATCAAAAAGACAATGTTCACCTTGTCCGTACCCGTCGTTTCGGGCACAATGCGCACGGGCGGCGCTTTAAACTCTGTGCGGTCGAACCCTGCCTTTTGCGCCTGCCCTGTCTTTAAATCTTTTACATACACTTCGAACAAGTTGTTTTCATCGATTGCATAGGTGATTTCAATTTGGGTCGCACCTTTCAGCCCACCCAAACCGACACTACCGATATATCTTTTATCTTCTTCATTGTTTTGCTCCCATTGGTACACGTCCACGTTGACGATAGAAGAACCCGACATGCTCGCAAACTTACTGTCTGAAATTTTTGTCGGAATGGGGCTACCCATGGGGATAATGGGGATGAGGCTTCGTTCCATCGTAGAGAGATTGGTGATCGCTTCGGTGCCAAAAATCTGGCGGGTAATCTGCCCTACTTTTACGTTGCTGTTTGGAAGATG
>JAVBJY010000089.1:0-24617 GCA_031546735.1 Eubacteriales bacterium | reverse complement strand
GGTAGGCGAACATCGATTGACATGCCGAAACACATCACCAAAATAGTTACTGGTTTCAAAGCCGCAGAGCAGTGCGATTTCTGTAATCGATTGATCCGTCTCCAACAGCAACCGCTCTGCATTGGTGATGCGGGTATTGGTCAAATATTGTTTAAACCCAATGCCCGTCAACCGTTTAAATTTTTTCGAGACGTGCGAAGGGCTTAGGTGCAGAAACGCGGCTACCTCTGCCAGTGAAACGGAACGGTTGTAATGCTCTGCGATGTAGGTCGTGGCTTTTTGTATGATAGTGTCTGCCATGGCGGTGCCGCTACCAGACATCATTTCCATATCGGTCTGGTAACGCAATAATAAAATCAGCATCTGCTGGAAATATAACTTCTTCATGCTGTTCGACAGCCTATCCCCCCGCATGTTCTCTTCTTCGATTTTCTGTATGTAGGCTTCCACTGCCGTGCGCTCTTCCGGCGGAAGCACCAATATTTTGTTCATCAAACGACCGTACACCTCTTCCACTCCTGTTAGCGCCAAAAGCTCTGTCATGTAGTTGTCTGTAAACTCAATATAGATTCGTTCATGGTTCATGTTAGGCACATAGGTTGTCTTGTGCAGCACGTTGGGCGGCACAAATGCAATGGTACCGCCTGTGATTGTATATACATTGTTCTGGATAAAGATGTGACATTCCCCGGATCGTAAGTAATATAGTTCGTAGTACGAATGGTAGTGCGCCATATACATGGCATGTGTTGTATGTGTTTTTCTCGATATTTCAAATCGTGACGGTGTATCCATGGCTACGCCCTCCTGTCTGCACAAAAGACTTGTGCTTTACAGCCATTCTATGTCGTAAAGCGGGATGGCTATAGTATAGCATAGAATATTTTCAAGCACAATAAATCAGTAGTCATGGGGACGTATAGACGATAAATCAGTGGTGGAAACCGAAATTTTGTGTTATCCTATACGTGTTCTGAACATATAATATCTACACAATTCAAAGGAGGTTAAACATGATTAAGAAAGTGAACAAAAGATTTTTGAGTATGGCATTGGCTTTTTGTTTGTTGGCGGGCTCACTCAATATTGCCATGCCGGTTACAACGAAAGCGGATGCAGGCGACCCATTGCCTAAGTTGTTTCAACAGGCACACATCGGCATTGCCAATGCGGATGACAAAGTGGGAACCGTTTCTTACAACAAGGCAAACGGTTCGTTTACACTAAACGGCGCAGGTGCTAAAATCGGCAAGGACGCCAACGCGACAGCAGATTCATTGTACGTAACAGCAATCAAAGCAAAAGGCCTTGTCACCATGACGGCCAAGATATCGGGGTATAAATCGACTTCTACCGGTATGCTTGGTGTCTCTTTGCGAAACAGCATCGAAGAAGACTCCACATTTTCAAACTATATCGGCGCGTACATTGACTATGTTTCACCTGCTAACGGCCCTGAGATTCGTTATGCAAGACGTGGTGCTACGGCTGGCGCTAGCGCATTTGACACCACAAATTTTCCAGTTAAAACGACGACAGAATTTTATATAAAACTCGCTCAAACTGCTGCTGGTGTCGAATATTACATCGCAAACAATGCGGACTTTCTGAACGATGCGACTGGAAATAAAATGAAGAAAGCCACGCAATCAAGTTTTTCTGTTGGCCCTACGATGTATGCTTGTTTCTTTGCAACAGCAGAAAACACCATGACGGTATCCAACATTAAAATCACCTCCGAGTATGATCAAAACGGTGCTCCAATGAAAAAACTCGTATTTGATTCTACATTGGGTGAAGTGAATTTACAAGAAGTTGACCCTGATAACAAACTATCCGTTTCCGCAAATGGCGAAAAAATGCATGTTGAGCAAACGGGTGGTTCTTTGCCTACTTCAGCTTCAGCAGGAGGTACAACGCCGAGTTATCTCGTGTTTCCGGCGGTTGGACAAAATCAAAACTACACCTTGAAGTTTGATACCAATATAGTCTCGGCTGTGGATTCCAACACCAATTATGGCTTATTAGGTGGATTCTTTAAAGACGCAGAAAAACCTGGAGATGGTTTGATTTCTCTTGCGTTTAGAGGTTCTACCGCTATTGCCCACCTTATGACTAAAACAGGAACCCCTGCATTCGGTTCAAGCGGTTTGTCCGGCGGAGCCACTGCTTGGAATACATCGGATACATACACCGTAAACGTTTCTTATCCAGATACAAACGGCTATGTTTTTGCCATAAAAGACGGAATACCGGGTGGCGTTAATTCAAGCAAAGCCTTTAAAATCGGCACCTCTAGTGGTCTTGGCATAAACGCTGGTGATAAAATTCGATATGGTTTTGAAATCGTCGGCATGACAGCAGACATTTCAAACATCCTGTACACAGATCCATCTGGTTATATTTTGTATGACCAAAATGATTATTATGTCGCAAAAGGCGTACCATCTGTTGTAACTTCCATCACGGCAGCAGCGCCAAATGCAACCAGAACGGCTATCTCGTTGGCATGGGAAGGAACCCAAGGTTCGTCTTCTTCAAAATACGCAATCGAGATGTCCAGTGATGGCGGCGCAACCTATGCAAAAGCACTTTACACAGATAAAAATACCTATGATTATCCTATCGCTGCGACAGGCACCTATCAGTTTAAAATCTACGCTGTAGCAGGTGACGAATCAAGTGTCGCAGATGCGAAGGTTTCAGCGGCGGTTTATCTACAAGCGCCACTGCCACAAACCGTTGTAACAGCAACTGGTACAGACAGAAAAATTGCCCTCGCGTGGACACCAGTTACTGATGCTACTTCTTACGAAGTGTTTAGAAGCACAACTGCAACTGGTTCGTTTACATCGCTTAAAAGCGGCAACATCTTGGCATATGACGACACGTCTGTGACAAATGAACAACCATATTACTACTATGTAATCGCAAAATCGGCTGATAACACAAGCAATCCTTCTGCATTGGCGCCATCTCTTGCAACGGCTGGTCATGTAGGCCCATATGAAATCGGCGCAACGGCCGCTGTCATTACCCTTACAGAGAAATCAAATGACACGCTTCTTACAGACAGCGCCGTGCTTAAAGGTAGTGTAGACAGAGCCGGTACGCTCACTTTAAATGTAAATGGCACAACAGCAAGTTCACAAACGATTGCGGCTGCAAACGGAACGTTTAACTTCTCATTCAAATTGAAAGAGGGAAGAAACGATGTAAACCTATATTTTGTAGATGCAGATGGTAAAAAGACGAGACAAACCTTTAACTTCGTGTACCTAAAGACCTATGACAAACTTGTAGACGCGACGTACACCGGAACAGGCACGCCTGCAATACCTACGTACACAACTGTAGGGGCGGCAGTTGCCTCTATTCCTTCTTCCAACGCAGCACCTGCTGTCATTTTTATCAAAAATGGCAATTACAACGAAAGAGTGGTTGTAGAGTCTCCATATATAAGCTTGATTGGTGAAGATAGTGTCAGAACCAGAATTTACTCTTCACAAATTGATGGCGGCACAGCAGGCCGAAATGTCTTACGTGTGCAAGCAACAGCCCCAAACTTTACAGTTGAAAACCTTACGGTTGAAAACTCCTATGCGTATACAGGCGCTACTGCGCAAGCAGATGCGTTGTCAATCGTAGCGGATAAAGCGATCTGCGTAAACGTAAGATTGTTAAGCTTCCAAGACACGTTGGTTGTAGATGCAAACAACGGCAGACAATACTTCTATAAATGTTCTATTCAAGGCATTGTAGACTTCATCTATGGCCGTAGCACAACTTATTTTGAAGATTGCGATATTATCGCGAGATATAATGCTGGTAAAAAAGACGGCTGTATGACAGCCGCACAGACAGACATCACGATTCCTTATGGCTTCGTCTTCAACAACTGTAGATTTACAGCAGAGTCTGGTGTGACAGAGAACAAATGCCGCTTAGCCCGTACATATGGCAAAGATGCATCCACCATATTCCTTAACTGTTATTTAGGCTCACATCTTCAAACAACACAAACGGTAGGCGGCGCAACCGCTCCGATGACATTCTATGAAAGTATGAATGGCGACTACAAGCTTGCACGTTTCTATGAATATTATAGTTATGGCCCTGCATTTGCAGTGATGACAGATAGACCATTGTTATCTCAGGCACAAGCGGCTGAAATCACAGTGGCAAATGTATTCAAATCTGCACCAGGTGCATTTGATGCCATTAACCTTATGAAGGGGATGTATTTGCCCCTTGTGGCCTCTGTAACCGTGAGTCCAGCCACTACAAGCGTAGCAAAAGGCGCTACACAAGCATTTACCGCAGCCGTAGCAAACGCTGCAAATACAAACGTAAACTGGACAGTAACAGGCGGCGTGACTGGCACAACCATTACATCCGGTGGTGCATTAACAGTTGCGTCAAATGAAACGGCAACCTCCCTTACTGTAAAGGCGGCCTTGGTGTCTGATCCAACGATATTTGGAACCGCAACCGTGACTGTAACCGCCCCATCCACTACCGCACTGCAAATCTCTCCAAACACCGTTACATTAGGCAGAGGTACAACACAGACATTTCAAGTAACAAATAGAGGCGGTCAAATGGTTTGGCGTATCCAAGGTGCTGTTACATCTGGTACAGCGCTTGTAGTATCCGCAACGACAACGAGCGCAGCCCTTACCATCGCTGCAAACGAAACCGCGACTAGCTTCAAAATAATGGTTGCGCTTGCATCAGATGCAAACACAAGTGGTAGTGCACTTGTAACCGTGTCTACACCAGCACCGACGACTTCTCCGGCTCCAATTACAACGACTACACCAACAGCAACGTCTACACCAGTGGCAACTGCTACACCAAAGGCCACAGCTACACCAATAGCAACTTCTACACCAACGGCAACTTCTACACCAACAGCTACAGCTACACCAGTTCCTGGTGGCGGTGGTAGCAGTGGTGGTGGTGGTGGCGGTGGCGGTGTCAACATCGGCAAACCGCTCACCCCAGATACATCCAAAAACACAGCAACAGATGCAAAATCAGGTTCTGCTACTGTAAAGACACCTGTTTCTCTTATCTTAGCCAACGCTGTTGTTGCAGTAGACCCTGTGACAAATGCAGATACTGGCAAGGTTGTGTACTCTGTTTCGGTTACACCTTCTGATACGACTTCCAGTTCTGTGAAAGAAAGCAGATTTGCGAAAGCAGAAGTGGCGATTCCTTACACGCCAACAGCAGAGCAAAAAGACGTTGAAAAGATTGTCGTGTTTAAAGTAAACGAGAACGGCGACAAAGAAATCGTACCAACGGCAAACTTTAACCCAACCACCGGCGAAATCACGTTTAAAGCTGGCGAAGGCAAAGGCACCTACGAAGTAGGTTACGTTGACAAATCTTTTAAAGACACGAAAAACTATGCTTGGGCTGAAAAGCAAGTAGAAGTTTTGGCATCAAAGGGCATCATCAACGGCATCGGCAATGATTTATTTGCGCCGACTGCCCCTGTAAAACGTGGCGACTTCATCTTGATGGTTACAAAAGCATTGGGTCTTGAAGGCAAAGCGACGACAAACTTTAGTGACGTGCCAAAAGACAGTTACTATGCAAATGCCGTTGGCATTGCAAAAGAATTGGGCATTTCTTCTGGCGACGGAAAAGGTAGCTTTAATCCAGAAGCACAAATATCAAGACAAGATATGATGGTATTGGTGGCAAACGCGTTAAGCGCTGCCGGTTCTCTAAAACCTGCCAATGCAACAGCGCTTTCACAGTTTACAGATAAAGCGGCTATTAAGCCATATGCTGTAAATAGTGTAGCCGCGTTGGTATCTGCTGGCATCGTAAACGGCAAGGGCAACACAATGGACCCTGCCGGTACGACGACAAGAGCCGAAACCGCTGTTTTGGTTTACAACTTGTTTCATATCTGTAACTAATTTCTGAAATACAAAAATCCACGTACCTCTTGAGAAGAGGTACGTGGATTTTTTTGCGTTTTACATGCTGTTGGAGTTTCTGACCCACGAGTATAATCAATTGTTGTAAAATTTCTTATCCTTGTCTATATGGTATATTTACAAATATACCACGATATCATTGTGTACTATAATCTTTATATAGCATAGAGAACCTATTATTTCACTCAATAATATGCAATTCTTCTTTCAGTGCTTGTTGTAATATTGCAGAAAAGTTGACACTATTTTTCTCTGCGAGTGTATTTAACCATGCTGGAATTGTAAGTGTTTTTTTGATTGCTTTGCTATCATACAGCTTTCTGTATTCCATTGTGTCAGCCGAAACTAGAGAAATAATTTGACCTTCTTCAAGCAAAAAGGATTGTTGCGTTGAGGCTGTTGGCAGAGGCTTTTTTTCGTTTTCGTAGGCGCAAAGTCTTAACGCTAAAACATCTTTTGCCATTTCAAGCGCGTCGGCTAAATCGTCACCTTGTGTGTAGCAACTTTCGACGTCTGGAAAGTTTACCGAATAGCCTGCGTCCTCAGGCGTGAGTATGACTGGATAAACGTATTTTGCCATAGATTAAAACCACCTTTCTAAATATGTTCCGAGGCGATATACATTGAAATGCATGGCTCTTATTTAAGCCCCGCGTCCTTTAGAATACTGTTTAATGTTCCCGTTTTTATTTCTGCCGCATGTCTTGGTACTGGAAAGAGATTCCCTGTTATGGGACTGTAGTACATATCGTGTCGCTTTCCGTGATGGTCAAACTTAATTCCATTCTGTTTTAGTAGCTTTAGCAGTTCAGACGTCCTCAATGTATATCCCTCCCTCTCTGTATTTATTTTAACACGTACGAATACGTGCGTCAATTATATTTATATTATTTTATGAGGTATACCGTTCTATTTCAAAAAAAGAGAACCATGCGATAAAGCAACTCATTGCTTCTCTCATGGCTCTCAAGTTACTTAAAGAAATTGTATAAAACCGCCGCCAACAGCACACAGCTCAACAGCATCGCGCCGTTTAATATAAAATCGACAGCACCATTTACCGTCTTGCGCATTTTTTTGGGCTGCTTTGAAATTTGTTTTTGATACGCCGCATACGGATTCGGAATATTTTTTGTCTTCATATAGTCATTGATAATCTTCTCTGCTTCCGACACAAAATCCACCGGCACCATCGCACCGTCCACGTCTTTCTTCACAATAAAAATGGCTTGTTCGTACCACTTGGTATCGTCTCCATTAATGAGTATCACCCGTTTTTTTGCCTCCAAACCGACACGCCTCCTCTAAAAAGTTCACTAAAGGAAGTATCCCCGCCGTTTGCAAAAATATACCAGTGTTTTTATACACTGCGTTACGCAGTAACGACAGCCCGGCTACCCGGCTTCACTAGCTTGATTGCATTTTCTTTGCACAATGGGCATTCGTCTTTTTCGTAGGCAACCACATCGGCGGCGTATGCACACGCTGTCTTCACGCCGAAATCTACCTTGCCGTTGCTTCTGTCTACAAGCACAGCGACACCAACTACGTTGCCGCCCATTTTTGTCACAATATCCATCACTTCTTGCACAGAGCCGCCTGTGGTCACCACGTCTTCTGCAACCAAAACCCGCGCACCCGCCTCGATTGTAAAGCCACGACGTATGGCCATGTCGCCATTTTCGCGTTCGGCAAATACATTTTTGGCTTTTAACTGTCTTGCCAGTTCGTAGGCGATGATGATGCCACCCATGGCAGGCCCTACCACGATATCGATGTTGTCGTCTTTAAAGTCGTCTGCCAAACTGCTCGCCAATTCTTCCGCATACGCCGGGTGTTGTAATATTTTGGCGCATTGCATATACCGCGCCGAATGTTTGCCCGACGTCAATAAAAAGTGCCCTTCTAATAGCACATCTGCATCTTTTAAAATTTGTTCTGCACGTTCTCTTTCGATCATGATTTTTTTCTCCTCTTTATATAATGCCCCTGATTTCACTCAAGTCTGCTATGCCATACCGCTCCATATAACGTGCAATGCCGTCGATGCAATCGACAGTCGCCGTTGGATTTGTAAAATTTGCCGTACCGACGGCCACCGCGGTCGCCCCCGCCATCATAAACTCGATGGCGTCGTCACCGTTTTGGATGCCGCCCATGCCGATAATCGGTATGCCCACGGCGTGTGCCACTTGGTACACCATTCTGACGGCGACAGGCTTAATGGCCGGCCCCGACATGCCCCCGATTTTGTTATGCAACACGGGCTTGCGCCTGTGTATATCAATCTTCATCCCTGTAATGGTGTTGATGAGTGATAGACAGTCGGCGCCACCCGCCTCTGCCGCGCGGGCAATCTCGGCTATGTTTGTGACATTCGGGCTTAGCTTTACGATGAGCGGTTTGTCTGCCTGCTGTTTCACAGCAGAGACAACCTTCTCGACCATCTGGCAATCCGTGCCAAAGGCGATGCCCCCTTCGGTTACATTCGGGCATGAGATATTAAGCTCGATCATATCAATGTCTGCTCCGCGCAGTTTCTGCACGACGTTGCAATATTCTTCTATCGTGTGCCCACACACATTCACAATGATTCTGGTATCAAACTGTCGCAAAAATGGGATATCCTCTGCGATAAAATAATCGACGCCCGGATTTTGCAACCCCACACTGTTGAGCATGCCGCCGTATACCTCTGCGATGCGTGACGGCTTGTTGCCCTCCCATGGCTTGTCGGCGACACCCTTCACGACAACGGCACCCAATCGGTTTAAATCGACAAAGTCGCCGTACTCTCTTCCACTGCCAAACGTACCAGAGGCGGCCATGACAGGATTTTTTAAAACAACGCCGCACAAATTCACCGACAGTTCTCTAGTCATCCCACATCACCTCCCGCGCATCAAAAACAGGTCCATCCTTGCACACTTTTTTATACACGGCATTCTCTGCCGTTTTGATCTTGACCGCACAGCCAACACATGCCCCGATGCCGCATGCCATCCGCTCTTCCATCGACACTTGGCATGGTATGTTGTGCTCGTTACAAAAGCTTGCGGTAGACTTCAACATAATCTTTGGCCCACAGCTATACACCCTGTCGCATGGTGGATTTAACTTTCGGATCAACTCCACTACGTTGCCTTTGAACCCAAAGCTTCCGTCATCTGTTGCCACGTTTACCGAAAAGCCGAGTTTCGTAAAATGCTGCACAAGAATCGGCTGGCTACGAAAGCCCAGAAACACCTGTACCTCACCCTGCAATTGTTTGGCAAGTTCAAGTAGAGGCGGAACACCGATTCCGCCGCCGACCAATAGGTGCTTTTGCTTGTCTTCCGTTATGGCAAAACCGTTGCCCAAAGGCCCCATAACCCTTATTTTTGTAAACAGCCCTGCCTTGCTTAATCGGTCTGTACCCTTCCCCATCACTTGATACACCATTCGGATTTGCCCTAGCTCTTTGTGAATTTCGCAAATGCTAATGGGGCGGGGCAACAGATGTTCGCCGTCATCCAGATAAACCGAGAGGAACTGACCAGCCCTAGCGTTTTGCGCGATTTCTGGCGCATCAATCGTCATATCGTATATAGACTCTGCCACCATCTTATGCTTGATAATGGTCGCCTGCACAACTTCGACTTGCTTCATTATAATTCACTTCCAATGTTATAAATTTGCATCTCTTGCTCGCCTTCGTGGCTCTCTAAAACCGAAAGCATCGCGCCCAAGGTGTCAAGAGAGGTGAGAAGCGTAATGTCACTTTCGACGGCGACACGTCTGATTCTAAAGCCATCACTCGCTTTGTTGTTCGCTTTCCGTGGGATATCCACAATCAAGTCGACAACGCCGCTTCGCACCGTATCCAAAATGTTTGGCACGCCCTCGCTGATCTTGCGCACTTTTCTCACGTCAATGTCGTTTTGCAACAACACATTGGCCGTGCCTTCTGTGGCGATAAAGTTACAGCCCATCGCCGCAAATCGCTTTGCAATGGGGATAAAGTTTTGTTGTTCTTGCTTACAAATGGTCGCGAGAATCGTGCTGTTCTTTTTCGGCACGGTCATACCCGCCGGAATAAATCCTTTGTATAACGCTTCGTTTAATGTGCGACCAAGCCCTAACACTTCGCCTGTCGAACGCATTTCAGGCCCTAAGCTTACTTCCACTTGCGGCAACTTTTCTGTCGAAAACACGGGCACCTTGACCGCCACGATGTTCGGCTCTGGGCAAATCTCGTTGGTGTAGCCCATGTCTGCTAGCTTTTCGCCGAGCATGACCCTCGTCGCGATATCGATAACCGAAACGCCTGTCACCTTGCTGATATACGGCACCGTTCGAGACGAACGAGGATTCACTTCTATGATGTTCAACATCCCTTTGTATTCGATAAACTGAATGTTGATCATGCCGCTCACCTTTAGGGCGATTGATATTTTTCTGGTTACATTCACGATGTCTTGTCGGATTGCGTCTGAAATATTTTGTGGCGGATAGATCGAGATGCTATCGCCAGAGTGAACGCCTGCACGCTCTAAATGCTCCATGATGCCCGGAATGTACACCGTTTCGCCGTCACAGATGGCGTCAACTTCGATCTCTCGTCCCGACAGATAGCGGTCGATTAATACAGGGTTTTTGGTGTCTTTTTCGAATGCATCGGATAGGTATTGGGTCAGCTCTTCTTCGTCATGGGTGATCTCCATGCCTTGCCCGCCCAACACATATGACGGACGCACAAGCACGGGATAGCCCAACTCTTTTGCCACTTCAACGCCTTCGGCTACGCCCCATACGCCTTTGCCTTTTGGTCTTTTGATGCCTAAATTTTCAAGCAGTGCTTCAAATTTCTCACGGTCTTCGGCGATGTCAATTTGCTCTGGATTGGTGCCGTAGATCGAAATATTCATCTGATCGAAGAAGCTGGCAAGCTTGATGGCGGTCTGCCCACCAAACTGCAAAATAACGCCGTCTGGCTTCTCCTTTTCGACGATATTTAACACGTCTTCTTCTGTGAGCGGTTCGAAATATAATTTATCGGCGGTGTCAAAATCGGTACTCACCGTTTCAGGGTTGTTGTTGACGATGATGGTCTCGATTCCCGCTCGCTTTAACGCCAAGATGCTGTGAACCGAGCAATAGTCAAACTCAATGCCCTGTCCGATTCGGATTGGGCCAGAGCCGATGACGAGCACCTTCTTCTTATCCGATACAATTACTTCGTCCTCTTGGTCGTAGGTAGAGTAATAATACGGTGACTGCGCTTCAAACTCTCCGGCGCATGTATCCACCATTTTATAAACGGCGTTGATGCCCCACTGTTTGCGAAGTGCGTAAATGTCCTGTGGGCTACATTTCGTAAACGCGCCGATTGCCTTGTCTGAAAATCCTTTTTCTTTATAAAAGCGAAGTTCCTCTTTTGTCAGTTCTTTAAAGTTCTTCTCTTTTAATGTTTCTTCCATATCCACAATGTTTTTGATTTTGTTCACAAAGAACGGGTCCATGCCGGTAATCTCGCATACTTTGTCCACACGATAGTTGCGGCGGAGCATCTCGGCCAAGTTGAAAATTCTCTCGTCGTCGGGCACCCGTACCAGTTTTTTTAGTTCTTCTATTGTATGCTTTTTTGACGCCGCCATCTCAAGCCCAAACTGCTTGATTTCGAGTGAACGTACCCCTTTTAAAAGCGCTGCTTCAAAACTGCCCGCGATGGCCATAATTTCGCCTGTCGCCATCATTTTTGTGCCGAGGGTACGCTTTGCGCCGTGGAATTTATCAAACGGCCAACGTGGAATTTTTAACACCACATAGTCAATGGCGGGTTCGAAGCATGCAAAGGTCTTGCCTGTTACTGCGTTTTTAATTTCGTCTAAGTTATAGCCCAATGCAATTTTAGACGCTACTTTTGCAATCGGGTAGCCTGTTGCCTTTGACGCAAGGGCAGACGAGCGGCTCACCCGCGGGTTAATCTCGATAATCGCGTACTCATAGCTTGTCGGGTCGAGCGCAAACTGCACGTTGCAACCGCCTTTGATCTCAATGGCGTTGATGATGTCAAGTGCCGCATTTCGGAGCATCTGGTATTCGACGTCGGTCAAGGTAAGCGCGGGTGCCACGACGATGCTATCGCCTGTGTGCACGCCGACCGGATCGACGTTTTCCATGCTACAGACGGTGATGCAGTTGCCCGCGCCGTCTCGTATCACCTCAAACTCAATTTCCTTCCAACCCTTGATGCTCTTTTCGATTAACACTTGCCCGACACGGCTTAAATGCAGGCCTTGCTCTAAAATTTCAACCAGTTCTTGCTTTGTATCTGCGATGCCGCCGCCTGTGCCGCCTAGCGTGTATGCCGGTCTTACAATGACGGGGTAGCCAATCGTTTCTGCAAATCGGATACCGGCTTCGATGTCGGTTACGATTTCACTCTCGACAAGGGGTTGACCGATCCGTTGCATTAATTTTTTAAACCGATCTCTGTCTTCGCCCTCTTTAATCGCTTCTACAGATGTGCCGATGACGCGCACGTCATATTTATCCAAAATGCCTTTGTCATATAATTCGCATGATAGGTTGAGGCCAGTTTGCCCGCCCATGCCCGCGATGATGCTGTCGGGGCGTTCCTTCGCGATTACTTTTTCTAAAAATTCGAGGGTAAGTGGCTCGATGTATGTATAGTGCGCCATGCCGATGTCTGTCATAATCGTGGCTGGGTTGCTGTTTACAAGCACCACCTGCACACCATCTTCTTTTAGCGACTGGCACGCCTGTGTTCCAGAATAATCAAACTCTGCCGCTTGCCCAATAATGATGGGGCCTGATCCGATAACCAGAACTTTCTTGATTGCTTTATCCTTTGGCATGTTATTTGACCTCCTTTGCGATTGTTAAAAACGTATTAAACAAGAACTGCGTATCCAACGGCCCTGCACTTGCCTCTGGATGAAATTGTACACTATAAATAGGTAGTGTTTTGTGTCGGATGCCTTCGATTGTGCCGTCGTTTACGTTTGTAAAGGTGACGGCTACGTCGGTGCCTAGTTCTGCCACGTTGTATTCATGGTTTTGGGAAGTAATATACACTTTGCCTGTCTCTGTATCTTTTACGGGTTGGTTGCCGCCGTGATGTCCAAATTTTAATCGTTTGGTCTTACAGCCGAGGGCAAGCGCGATCAATTGATGCCCCAAGCATACGCCAAACAACGGCTTCTTGCCGATCAGTTGCTTTATTGTTTCGATGACACTCGGTATATCTGTCGGGTCGCCAGGGCCATTCGAGATAAACACAAGGTCAGGATTCACCTTCAAAATTTCGTCTGCACTTGTAAATGCAGGGAATACTGTCACCTTACAGCCCATGTCTGCAAACGCGCGCAACATGCCACGCTTGATGCCCGTGTCGATAATGGCCACATGCTTGCCGACGCCGATTGTTTTGTCTAACTTTGTCTTGATATACGGATTTTCTTTTTTGTCGTAGTGGAACACATAGCTCTCTTTGCAAGTGACTTCTTTCACCGCTTGCTTGTTGCTATAGGCTTCAAATTTTTGCTTGATCTGGCTCTCGGTGAGGATGTCACTTCTTGTCGTAATGATGCCTTTCATGGTGCCGGTATCACGCAACAACCTTGTCAGGGCGCGGGTGTCGATGCCCTCGATGCCCATGATTTTATGTTGTTTTAAAAAACCGGCAAGCTCCATTTCACAGCGCCAGTTGTTGGGTTGGTCACATTTTTCACGCACGACGATGCCGCTTAACACCGGCACCTCCGATTCCATGTCTTCGAGATTGATGCCATAGTTGCCGATGAGTGGATACGCGAACGTCACAATTTTGCCATAATGGGACGGGTCTGTCAGCGTCTCTTGGTAGCCCGTCATCGCTGTCGTAAACACAACCTCGCCTGTCGTCTCTTTGATGTGCCCAAACGCCCGTCCGTCAAATACGGTGCCGTTTTCTAAAATCAACTGTGCTTTAATCGTTTTGTCCATTTATATACATCTCCCCAAGTCTGACTTCATATCCAAGCACGCTTGTCGCGCCGCTTTTGCAAATTGTTCATCTTTGAAATCACTGTATGTTTTGCTCTGGTGCGCCGCGATGATGCCGCGAGAAGAGTTCACAATGGCACCCACGCCCTCTTTATTGAAGCAAACCGACAAATCGTCGGCACTTCCCCCTTGCGCGCCATACCCCGGCACAAGAAAAAACGTGTGGGGCATAAGCTTTCTAAGCTTCTCGGCTTGCGCCTTATGGGTGGCACCCACAACCGCTCCGACTTCGCTAAACCCATAGGTGCCGATTAATTCTTCGCCCCATTTTGCAATGAGCTGTCCCACTTTTTCATAGATGGGCATGCCATCCACTTGCAAGTCTTGAATTTCGCCGCTGTTTGGGTTTGACGTTTTGGCAAGGATGAACAGCCCTCTTTCGTACTGTCTGCAATCGTTTAAAAACGGCTCGATGGAGTCGATGCCCAAATATGGATTGAGTGTAATAAAATCTTCTTTAAACACTTCGAACTTTGCCTCTTCGACTTCTGTTACGCCGATGTGGGCGTCTGAATACGCCTCGGCTGTGGACGCGATGTCGCTCCGTTTGATGTCACCGATGACCACAAGGTCTTTTGCCTTGGCGTATTCGATTGTCTTGATGTAGCAATCGATGCCACTTGTGCCGAAGCGCTCGTACATGGCGATCTGCGGTTTGATCGCGGGGATCACGTCCGCAATTTCGTCTAGCAACATTTTGTTAAATGTAAGGATGGCGTCTGACGCCCCTTCAAGGGTGTGCCCAAATTTCTCATAGGATTGTTCTTTAATAAAATCTGGAATATACGAAAGTCTCGGGTCCAGTCCGATGACGGATGGATTTTGTGTCTGCTTGATCTTCCCGATTAACCTGTCAATCATCATCATGCCAATGTCTCCTTTAATTTTCCTTTACATACGACGACACTGCCGTCTACAATTGTATACAACACCTTGCCACTCACCGTAAAGCCATCAAACGGGCTATTCTTTGCTTTTGACACAAAGTCGTCGACACATATTTTGTATGTTTCGTCGGGGTTGATGATGGTGATGTCTGCGGCTTTGCCTACGCCGAGCGTTCCTTTTTCGATGCCTAAAATTTTGGCGGGGTTATATGCCATTTTTTCAATCAACTGCAACGGCGTGAGGAAGCCTGTGTGCACAAGTTCGGTGATGGATAATGCCACAGAGGTTTCGAGACCGACGATGCCGTTTGCCGCTTTCTCAAACTCGCAGTTCTTTTCGTCATGGTGGTGTGGGGCATGGTCGGTGGCGATGACCTCGATGGTGCCATCTTGTAGCGCATGCTTCAAGGCGTCTACATCTTTTTGGCTTCGAAGGGGCGGGCTCATCTTATAATTTGCGTCATACCCGGCGAGTGATTCTTCGGTTAGTGTGAAATGATGCGGCGTCACTTCCGCCGTCACTGTTTCCCCTCTTTGCTTCGCTTCTCTCAGCAGTTGCACACTGCCCTTCGTGCTTAAATGGCATAGGTGAAGCTTCGCCTTGACACTGTTTGCCAACAGAATATCCCGCCCGACAATGACCTCTTCCGAATCGTTCGAGATGCCTCTCATTCCGAGAAGCGACGCCATATCGCCCGCGTTCATCTGTCCTGCGCCTGCAAGCTTTATGTCTTCGCAATGGGCAAGCACAGGGATTTTAAACATGCCTGCGTATTGTAGCGCAATCTTCATGAGCGCCGAATTTTCAACCGTCTTGCCGTCTTCTGAAATGGCGCAGATGCCTACCTCTACCATCTTCCCGATGTTAGACAGCTCTTCGCCCTTTTGTCCCTTTGTGATACTTCCAATCGGCAGTACGTGTACAACGCCGTCTCTTGCCGCTTTTAGCTTTATATATTCTACCACAATTTCGCTATCTGTGACAGGCTGTGTATTTGGCATACAGCAGATGGTCGTAAATCCGCCCATAGCTGCACTTCTTGTGCCTGTAGCGATGGTCTCTTTATGCTCGAAGCCTGGCTCTCTTAGATGCACGTGCATGTCAATCAGCCCTGGCGTCACCCAACAACCGGTCGCGTCAATCACCGTCTGGGCGTCACAGTCGATCTGTTTTGAAACTTCGTTGATTTTGCCATCTACAATATGTATATCCATCACCGCGTCGATGCCGTTTGCCGGGTCTAGCACGCGTCCGTTTTTAATCAGTGTCGTCATCAAACCAAAGCCCTCCTTATTTCTCTAACAATAATTTTAGTACTGCCATCCGAACCGCAACACCATTTTTCACTTGAATATCAATGACAGAATTTTTACCGTCTATGACGTCTGTGCTGAGTTCGACGCCCCTGTTCACGGGGCCGGGATGCATAATCAGCACATCATCCTTCGCATGTTTCAGCATTTGTTCATCCACACCGAATAGGTTGCTGTATTCGCGGATGTTGGGAAACCGCGCAAGCGCTTGCCGCTCATGCTGGATACGAAGACCCATGACCACGTCGGCGTTTTCGATTGCCTTTGGGATGTCTGTACGAACCGTGACGCCCAGTGACTCCATCGAATTTGACACCAACGTCGAAGGACCAGCCAACGTCACGTTTGCGCCTAGCTTGGTCAGGCCAAACACGTTGCTTCTGGCCACCCGGCTATGAGCAATATCCCCCAATATGGTGACATTTAACCCATCAAATTTTGACTTGTGCTCCATCATCGTAAACAAGTCGAGTAGCGCTTGCGTGGGGTGCTCGTTTGTTCCGTCGCCAGCATTGATAACGGATACGTCCACATTTCGTGCCAAGAAGTGCGCCGCGCCAGTCATGTGATGCCGAATGACGATTGCTCTTATGCCCATCTGCGCAAGTGTAATGCCTGTATCCACCAATGACTCGCCTTTTTTTACGCTACTTGTAGCGATGGGCAGGTCATTCACAGCGGCGCCTAAATATTGCCCCGCCAATTTAAACGACATTTTTGTACGGGTACTGTTTTCATAGAATAACGTCACAACGTTGGATTTCTTTAAACATTCATTTCGCAATGTCTCGTCGTCGATACTTTCCTTCATCTTCTTTGCTGTTTCTAAAATCTCCCATATTTCAGATTCGCTCAGTTCTCTGATACCCAGTAAATCTTTGCCCTTTAACATATACGTGCCCCCCGTCGTTCTATTTTTACACCAAAAAAAAAACAATAAAAAAGTGGAGTGGAAACACTTTTGTTATTGTCTTAACAATATAAATAAATAATAGATAGATTAGCAAAAAAAATAATAGCAGTGGGCTTTAACAGAACGGCCATCGTCTTGGCAACAAAGCATCCAAATAATGATTTCTGCAACATAATAAGCGCCCCTCCCCACTAAAATTTATCTACAGGATTTTACCATTTAACAAATAATTTGTCAATAAAAAAGTTCGCACAGCGAACTTTTAACCGCAATTCATGAAACGCCGCGACAAGTCGCGGCTAGGAATAGTGCGAAGCACTTTCCTAACAAATGAAAAATGGAGATCGTAAACAGGCGCTAAGGCACGTCGAAATAATTCGATGTGCCTTAGCCTCTTTTGTATACTCACTTTTTGTCTAGCGACGATTTGCTTTTACTGTAAACAAGCCCATGATTTGCTTTAGCGTATCGGATTGACCCGCCAGTTCCTCTGATGCGGCGGCAGCTTCTTCTGATGTCGCAGAGTTTCTTTGTACGACTTGCGCGATTTGCTCTAGTCCATCGCTTACGTTTCTTATCGAATCCGTCTGCGTTTTTGAAATAGCCGAAATATTTGAGATGATGTCAGAAACCTGCGTTGTATCCTGTACAATCGTTCGGAGAGCGGTAGAGGTAAGTTCTGCAATCTTTGAACCATTGTTTACTTTAAGAATAGAATCTTGGATTAAAGATGTTGTCTCGGTAGCGGCTGTTTGGCTTCGTGTCGCCAAGCTCCTCACTTCTTCTGCAACAACTGCAAACCCTTTGCCATGCGCCCCTGCTCTTGCCGCTTCTACGGCAGCGTTTAAGGCAAGCAGATTGGTTTGAAACGCAATATCCTCAATGACCTTAATGATCTTTGATATATTATTGGATGACACTTTAATATCCTCCATAGAAGTCAACATATCACGCATATTTTCATTGCCGATGATGGCATTCTCTTTAGAATTAGAGGATAATTGTTCTGCTTCTTTGGCACTTCGTGATGTTTTTTCTGTGCTTTCGCGAATGATGGCAAAGGTCTCATTCAGTTGTTCTACAGAAGATAATTGTTCTGATGCCCCTTGTGCCAGCCCGGCACTGTTTGATGAAACATGCGTTGCACTTAAAGCAACGGTATCTGCCGCTTCTGAAATTTCAAGCACAACGTTGTTTAACCTTTTAATAATTTTGTTTAACGCCTTTTTAATCTGGTGGAACTTTCCGACATACTCTTTGTTGATGTCTTGGTCTAAGTTATCGTCCGCAATACCTGTCAATACGCGCGTTATCTCTTCTATGTAAGAAGCCATATGTGCCACTGTGTTGTTCACAGAGTTTTTGATCGATAAAAATTCTCCTTGGTAATCGCCCTTCATGATCGTATCAAAATTACCAACAGACAATTCTCCCATAACAATTGAAACCTCTTGAACAGGGGCAGATATTGCTTCAAGCAATTTGTTTAGGCTAACTAAAATGGTTGCCCAATCCCCTTCATACTGATCCGCATCTGCCCGATTAGACAGATTGCCTTGTATCGCTTCATTTACTAAAAAAACAATATCCTTGTTAATCGTCTGCAAGTTGTCCCTAAAACGATCCAGTGACTCATTCATAACGGCTTTTTTACCTGGTAGCCGCGGGATGTCTGATTTAAAATTACCTTTTCCGAATTCATTCAAGCAATCTAAAAACATCACGACTTCTGAGATAATATCGCCCGTCATCTTATTCACACCGTTGGCAACCAGTTGGTACGAGCCCTTATACTGGCTTGTATCTATTCTCGCGCCTATATCTCCTTTTTGAAAACCATCCGCCATCATGGACATGTCTTTGGTAAGTCGCTGAATCGAATCAATCACCTTTCTTGTATCACGGGTAAGATCTGCGATTTCGTCTCTGCCATTGCTGCTTGCCTCTACGTCAAAGTTGCCATTTGCAACTTCTGTAAGTATATGTTTGAGTTGGGCAAGTGGCTTTGTAATGCTTCGTGCCAATCGCGCAAATAGAACACCCAGTAAAGCGAGCGCAAGCACGATAAGTATAGAGGACCATAAAATCGTAGAATGAGCCGTATCGGTATTTTGCTTCTCTAACGCAGTCGCCATGTTTAAATTATAGTCAAAAAGTGCCTGAACATTTTCTTCGGCTAATGCACCTGCTTTTTGCGTGTCTGCGCTAATCAATACAGCCTTCGCCTGATCTATATTTCCGCTTTTTATTAGGCTAACGGCCTTGTCTGAAAAATCAAAGTACGCTTTTACACTGTCGAGTGTCGCATTTGCGATATCCTTCCCCTCTTGGGACGCATCGCTTCTTGCATTCACCATATCAATATAATCGGTCAAACCTTTCAGCGTACTCGCTTTATTGCTTTCATATAGTGTAAGATTTTTATTAAATAATTGTTCATATATCTTCTTGTCAGAAACGGTAATGAACAGTGTTCTAAAGTTTAGTCTCGTCTTCGAAAAATTTTCCACCATGGTATCAATTTGCCCCAATGGAATTACCCTTTCATGAAAAGATTTTTCTGCAACCGTCGTGATACGATACATTTGTAATACTAAAAATGCGCCAATTGATCCTGATAAGGTCAAATAAAGCAGTACACATATGATAATGCGCTTACCAATTTTAATTTTGTTCATTGAATAACCTCCTAATTATCGATTAATTTATAGCGTGAACCAATGCAATACAATCTGATTTACAACTGCCTTATGCAACCCCCTATTCAAAAGTTTGTCTGCCCCTTCGTGCGTTTGCCACTGATTATACATCATAAAAAAATCGCTATTTTCCAACGTACAGAAAATAGCGACAAAAGTCACATGTACAATTGGTAGCTGGCTGTCAACTTCACAGTAAGACCCTATAGCTTTGCGTCCTATTTTTTCAAATAGTTTGCCCTTTTCAATTATTAAGATTATAATAAAAGGTATGCTCGATTTTTGTTATGATGTATCATAGTATGTTCCAAATCGCATGCCTCTGTTAGTATATTAAATTGTCGTCAAAAAAAATACCCTATAAGCAGGGTATAATAATTTTTTTTTTGGAGGTATATAATGCCAACGCTACATATGGGAAAATTTTGTATCCCTCTTCTGAATAAGGAGTCAATTCATAGATATCAGCTAATCGACACCATAAACACACGAATTCAGTGCGCCAATTTACTGATCCACGCCCCTGCTGGCTATGGAAAAACAACCGCTATCCTTCAATGGCTTCTCACAACAAGGCGCAGAGCGGCTTGGCTTTCATTGGATGTTTATGACACAACCGCTAGCGATTTTTATAGTGGCTTGTTAAATGCCTTATGTACCTGTGCCGACGCCAGTACACGCGCACTCATTCTCAAAGAGGTCGATACGCCACATTTCAGTGACGATCCGTTCTATTCCACACTAGATATATTATCAAAAACAAGCCCTCACTTCCTGCCAGATGTGATTGTCATTGACGATTTTCACTTGTGCAACGATGCTGCTGTGGCAATGTCTTTGCCTATCCTGTTCCAACGGTTGCCACAACAAACAAGATTGGTGATCATAAGCAGAACTCCACCCCCCGATGAATTATACGATTGTGCCATAAAGGGGATATTAAAGGAAATTAGCCTAGAGGACTTGCAGTTTTCTAAACAAGAGATATCTGATTTTTTTGATAAGCACGGTATCCCCATGTCTGGCTATCATGCGGAGCGGCTACAAAAGCAAACCCTTGGCTGGCCTGCTGCACTCAGCGCATTAACATTGGCCTGTCGAGATGAGAATGCTACGCTTTTTAATGACAAGATCACAAACAGCGCATATTTGATCCACTATCTGAAAAATCACATTCATCAAATTTGGGATGAAACAACCCGCAGTATATTCATGAAAACGGCGATTTGCGATTGCATTACCCAAGGGCTTGGCGAGGCGATAACCGAGCGAAAAGACACATGGGAAATCTTAACATCTCTATGCAAAAAAACAGGGCTTATCATGAAACTTGATTCAAATACATACAGATACCATGCACTGTTGAAGGACTTTCTCTTGTCCGAGCTTGAGGCCAACCCGCATATCGACAAGCCCAAACTCTACATAAATGCGGCGCTGTGGTATAAAGAAAATAATCATTTGCTTGGCGGATTGGATATGGCTGTCAAAAGCGGTCACCTTGCCTTGGTTCATGATATATTGAGATCAAAGGCCGATTATGACCGATTCACCTGTAGCGTAGAAGATTTTGCAGAGACTGTGAATCGTGACTTGCTTCGCAAGTTGCCTTTGGATGTGATTCAGAACAGCTATGGTCTTTCTTTAGAATGTTTTTTTACCTGCTTTGCGGTGGGTCTGTTGGATGAGGCAAAGAAGTGGATGGATGTTGCGAAAAAAAGCGAGGCACGCGGCCTTGCTCTGAATCTGGATGATAGCATCATTTCATCCTTATACCATTGTATCGACCCGAGAGAAGACTGCTGGTCTATCTTGAAACTATTTGAACACATAAATTCAGATGCCATGCAGACTCGTTCAGATAAAACCATGCCTGCCTTTACGTTAACTTTTAACTTGCCATTCTTCCATAAAGCACAGCGAGATTACAGCAGCATTTCACCAGACTTGCCTGCATACATAGCCGAAAGTAAAAAACAGCTTTTACCTGTGTTTGGGCCTGTTTTTGAACTGCTTCTCCCCCTTCTCGAATTTGGCATTGCTTTCGAGCAAAATCTTCTTCACAAAGCCAAAGCGGGCATGCTTGTAGCCGAAAGAAACGTGACAAATTCAATCCCGGAACTCAGATTCTCAACACTTATGCTCTTATGTGAAATATACTGGGCAGAGGGAAACCCCACCGAATTAAAAAATACATTGAATCAAATCGAGGAAATGATTGCGCAAACGAATTCTTTTTATCTAAAAGCCAATCTGAATGCGTACATTACAAATCTATCCCTTTATAATGGCGATTTGGATGCGGCCAAAGCGTGGCTCCATCTTTCTTCAGATTTTGAAAAACTGCCTCTAAAATTTTATAAATATTTTCAGCACCTGACCACAGCAAGAGCCCTTATGGTGGTTGGTGCCCTACCAAAGGCAATCAACCTTTTGGGGCATATATGTGATCTTTCACAAGACTATTGTCGGTATGCCGATTGGATAGAGGCAACCACGCTACTGAGCATTTGCTACTGTCAGATGAAGGCTATGGAAAGCGCCGCACTCCATCTGACAAGCGCAATTATAAAATCACAGGAACTTGCGTTGCCGATGCCCATTCTAAAGGAAGGTGCCGATTTAATTCCCATTCTCCAAAAATTGCTAAACCAGATCAAATACGGCCATATTGCTGAAACGTTGGACAAATCTTATGTAAACATGCTTTATGTGGATGCACGGCGGCGATTAGGCCATCACGGCGGCCTTTTTTCAAGAACGACACAAAAGCCCATCAAGCTTTCTCAAAAGCAAGCCTTGATTCTTGGGCTTTTATCGCAAAAAATGAGCTATAAAGAGATGAGTGTTGTCACTGGAACAAAAATCACAACCATTCGAGACCACGTAGGAAAATTGTATGAGAAGCTCGGCGTCTCGAATGCAGACGATGCATTGTTGAAAGCGAAAGCGTTGGGATTGATAGACATGTAAGAGGTAATGCTTAAGCACTCTGTGATATTTTAGCACCAGAGCTTTGAGATCGCTTCGAGGTGAACATAGAAGTCGAGCTTCGTAAAAGGATCGAAAAGCATGCTAAAGCGTTTTATTTGCCCTTGGCTGTGAAGAATTTTTTTAGATTACGATTGCGTGTTTAAAGCGTGCTGTTCTTTCGCACCCTTGTGTATCACTCTGAAACCAACGATGAACCGACAGCCTTCATAGCCATGTGCAGATCTTTTCTTTCATGCGCCGATTCATTTCGCATACCAGCAACGACATGTAAGCCTTGCACATCAAATTCTAGCAACTGAAACATGTTTTTCGTGTAATCATAATACGGCTGAAACATATTCTCATTCGGATTGCCTTGACTAAACACAAGCACCATCTTTTTCCCGGCATGTTGCTCTTTAAACTGTGGAGAGAAGCGTGGGTGGATTTGCGCGAACAGTCTGTCGGTGAATATTTTCGCCTGGGCGCTCATCTGCCCCATGTAAACGGGCGAACCGAGAACAAGCGCATCGGCGTCCGCAAGCGCGGCATAAATCTTCTGCATGTCGTCGTTGATCACGCATCCTCGGTCGCCCGGTTGGCAACCCAAACATCCCTGACATGGCTTGATATCCAAGTCGCTAAAACACCATGATTGCGTTTCGGCGCCCTGTTCTTTTGCCCCTTCAAGTATTTTGTCTATTATCCAAGTGGTATTGCCCGCTTTTCGTGGACTTGCACTAACCCCGATGATTTTCATCTTTCTTCCTTGTGCGTCTGGTCTGTTTATGGTTTGTTCTGTAGATTGTGTGTTCATATGAAGTTCCCCCTCGAAAAAGTAATTATGTTTCCTTGGAAATCATATTAACATCTTATTGTTTCCTTGTCAATAAAAAATGTGACGCGACAACCCCATTATTCAATCTCATCTTGATTTTTTACATCGACACCTTGCTTCTTTATTTCTGCCTCCAAATGCCTACTATACGTTTCCACAAAGCCCAGTATCGCATCAAATTGTTCGTCGGTTATCTGCTCAAACACGACCCTATCCCGCGCTTGAAACTCTTTATGCAGTTCCTCATGCACCTCGTAAACCACACGCCCTTGCGGCGTCAAGCGAAAATAGATTTCCTTCTTGTTCTCTGGCTTCTGGTAGCTTTCGATAATGCCTTTTTCTATGAGCTTCTTCGTTAGCTTACTGATCGCGCCCCGCGTCATATAAAAAGACTCTGCAAGTTTTGTCACGTTAGAATCTGCATTTCTTCCAATGTATTCGATGCAATGTACTTCAGAAGACTTATACCCTTTCAGGCTGTCTTGCATCTTACACTTATTAAGAGAAACCATCTTGTTTAAGACGTCCCTAAAACCCATTACGACTTGTTCTTGTTTGTTCATGGTCTGTCCTCCCATCTATTGGTGCATGCATAACATTATATTAAATTTTTGTTTCTATTTCAACAATATTTAAAAAAAGAGTTCCTCCCAAGTTACAATTCTGGAAGGAACCCCCTTTTGATCCGTATTGCGCCCCAAGGCAAACCCATAGATTGGCTTGCCTTGGCTACTGCTCGGCACCAACATCGTACGAGGCGGATCATATATTAATTCGAAAATATATAGAAAACAATAGTTGCTAAAATGGCGCTAAGCAATTATACTATTAGAAGGCACGATAGATTGTGCCACATATAATCTGAGACAAAAGTAAAGCCTAGCGGGTATTCAAGGTACCCACTAGGCGGACGAAGATGAACCGTAAATTCATCTACGCCATAGCACAAAGACGCTACTCTAACAGTATAATATCATTTGGTCTTTT
>JAVBJY010000239.1:0-2765 GCA_031546735.1 Eubacteriales bacterium | reverse complement strand
CAACCCGGCATCTATGATGTTAGGGCGATAAGGCATTTCGAGCACGTCGGGCATGTGGCAGGCGGCCGACGTGTCTAAGATGGCGATGGAGATGTCGTTTTCCACGATATCTAAAACGGTGCTAACAAGAAAGCCTGTGTTTAAAGCCACTGCTTCGCCGGGCTCTAGGTAGACTGATACGCCATATTGTTGTTTAAACGCTTTGATGCAGTCGACGAGCGCGGCTGTGTCATAATCGGCACGGGTGATGTGGTGTCCACCGCCAAAATTTACCCATTCCATCTGGTGCAAATGATCACCAAATTGTTCGGAGACAGCGGCGAGTGTTGCCTGTAGCGCGTCCACATTTTGCTCGCACAGTGTATGAAAATGCAACCCACTGATGCCGTCTAACAAATCGGGTCTAAAATTTTTGAAGGTGACGCCCAAGCGAGAGCCAGGTGCGCACGGGTCATAGAGGGGCGTCTCTTGTGTCGAATGTTCGGGGTTGATGCGGATGCCAAATTTTTTATCGGTACGGCGCGCCTTCTCCTGGTATTTTTCCCATTCGGAGAACGAATTGAAAATAATATGGTCGCAAATGGACAAAAGCTCGTCAAACTCGTCTTCCGTATACGCCGCCGAAAACACATGGTTTTCAAGCCCCATTTCTTCAAAGCCAAGGCGCGCTTCAAATAGACCACTGGCAGTCGTCCCGTTTAAATATTGCCCAATTAAGGGATAGAGCGAGAACATCGAGAACGCTTTTTGTGCAAGAAGAATCTTACAACCGGCTTCGTCTGCCACACGCTTTAAAATTTTTAAGTTATGAAGCAACAACGTCTCATCTACAATGTAGTAGGGCGTCTTGACGGCATGAATGTCAAAGTTTACGTCCATGTTAGTCCACCAACACAGGGTTAAATTGTTCTACCCATGGCAAGCCCCACTTGTTTAACGCATCCATAAACGGATCGGGGTCGAACTCTTCTATATTATAGACGCCAGGCTTCTTCCAGGTGCCGTTCATGACAAGCATGGCACCAATCATCGCCGGAACGCCTGTCGTATACGAAATCGCTTGGGATTCTACTTCTTTGTAACATTCTTCGTGGTCACATACGTTGTAGACGTAGTAAGTCTTTTCTTTGCCGTCCTTGATGCCCTTGAAAATACAGCCGATGTTTGTTTTGCCTTTTGTACGGGGTCCAAGGCTAGCCGGGTCTGGCAACACGGCTTTCAAAAGTTGAAGCGGCACAATCTCCATGCCGTTAAATGAAATCGGTTCGATCGACGTCATGCCAACGTTTTCAAGGCATTTTAAATGGGTGAGGTAGCTTTGCCCAAAAGTCATGAAAAAGCGAATGCGCTTGATGCCGTTTAGATGAAGGGCGAGGCTTTCTAACTCTTCATGATGCAAAAGGTACATGTCCTTTTCTCCAATTTGCGGAAAGTCGTATACGCGCTTGATCTCCATTGGTTTTGTGTGCACCCAACCGCCGTTTTCGAAGTAGCTGCCGTCGGCGGTCACTTCACGAATATTGATTTCGGGGTTAAAGTTTGTGGCAAATGGATAGCCATGATCGCCCGCGTTGGCGTCTAAAATATCCAATTCATGGATCTCGTCAAAGTAATGTTTCTGCGCATAAGCGGCGAATACCCCTGTGACACCGGGGTCGAAGCCACTGCCCAAAAGCGCAGTAATCCCAGCTTTCTCGAAACGCTCGCGGTAATCCCACTGCCATTTGTATTCGAACTTTGCCGTGTCAAGCGGCTCGTAGTTTGCCGTGTCGATGTAATGGGTTTTGGTTGCCAGGCAGGCATCCATAATCGTCAAATCTTGGTAAGGCAACGCCAGATTGATGACGACGTCGGGCTGAAATTGTTGTATGAGCGCAATGAGCTCGTCTGTATTGTCTGCATCGACTTGCGCCGTTGTGATTTTCGTTTTGCCACCGTCTAGTTTTTTCTTTAATGCATCGCACTTGCTTTTTGTGCGGCTTGCAATCATGATTTCTTCAAACACGTCGCTGTTTTGACAGCATTTGTGGATGGTTACGCTGGCAACGCCGCCGCAACCGATAATTAACGCTTTCCCCATTATTTTTTTCCTCCGCTTCCCATAATCAATAGAATCTCTCGTAACAATTTGCACGAAACGGCAGTCGAAACGCCGCTCTGGTCGTACACGGGTGATAACTCGTTTAGGTCGCAACCGACGATGGACAACGAATCCAGTTGCAGGATCGCCGAAAGCAACTCGTGAAAGGTGACGCCACCAGCTTCAGGTGTACCTGTGCCGGGAAAGATAGACGGGTCTAAAATGTCTAGGTCTAAGCTGACATAAACAGGCTTGCCCTGTAGGCGCGCCATCGTTTCTTCAAATCCATCTAAGTTAAATTTTTGCAACACCGTATGGGCGTTTGCAAATTCAAATTCGTGTTTTTCGCCGCTTCGGATGCCAAACTGAAAAATCTTGTCGTCACCAACAAGCTCCCATACCCGACGCATGACGGAGGCATGAGAGAGACGCTCGCCCAGATAGTCTTCCCGTAAATCGGTGTGGGCATCAAAGTGAACAATGTGTAGGTCGGGAAATTTTTTGTGCACTGCACGCACCGCGCCCAATGTCACCAGATGCTCCCCACCAATCATCACAGGGCGCTTGCTGTCTTGCAAAATTTCAGCCGTATAGTCTTCAATCTGCGTCAGCACCTTTTCGGTGTTGCCAAAGGGCAAATCCAAGTCGCCCCCATCGAAGATGGCGTAGTCTGTCAAATCGCGGT
>JAVBJY010000140.1:0-17430 GCA_031546735.1 Eubacteriales bacterium | reverse complement strand
AAAACTGTAATTCCAGTTTTGTATCCGCCCTCTTTTAAAACGCACGTTTAGTTTGCCCGTGGCTCATCTTTATTCTCGTCTTCGTCCTCGACCTTGGTCTCGTCTGTCTGCTTTTCTTCTTCGCAACCACAGTCGCAATTGCATTCTTTGTCAACGCTCTCGTTGATGTTGGCTACGGTCTCTTTCAACACCTTCGAAAGATCGTCTACCATCGAAGCTGTTTTTTCAATGACCACTTTTGCTACATTTTTAAACCTTGGCTCTACGTCTTTTGCAAAGTTCTCGACACGTTCTTTGGAGTCTTTCGCGAAGCAGTCTACCGATTGTGAGAATCGGTTCAATTTGTCTTCTAAGTCTATTTCACGCTCGGATGCGCTGTTGCCGAGTGCCTTGATGAGTTTTACAGCCTCGTCGGCAGTAATTTTGCCGTCGTCTACCAATTTTAGTACCATTAATTTTTCGTTGTTCATAGAAACTCCTCCTCATAAATTGAACGCCGGGTTACGTTATACATTTTTATAATATACGGAATTGGCTTTCAAAAGTTTACATGTCTTCTCAAAATAGTTGCTAAAAGAACCCCATCACCTAAGAGAGGGGGTTCTTTTAGCAACTATTTTATAAAACCTAAACGACGTAAATCTGAGTGAGCATACCGAACCAACGTATTGATGCTGGTGTCTAACATACACAAGCATAAATCGAACTTTTCGGTCTTGTGGCCTTGTTGCTCCATGCGGCTGATCAGATCATGCATGAGTACTCCGATGGCGGTGCAGTCGGACGCTTTCATTAACAGCAGCTCTAGCTGATACTGGCGCGCCTCGTCTCGTTCACTCGTGTCGTCGTAGTCTATTCGCATGCGAGATTTATAATAATATACTTCTGATTTTTCTTCTTCTTCGCTCATGCCTTTCGCCCACTCCTTTAATTTTTAAAAATTGGAATGAAAGAAAGATGAACGCAAACTCGTCCATAACAGGCGCTTCGTTTGTACAACCAACCATAACGCATGACAAAGTGATCAGAAAAACCCCCAAAACCGCTGATCTTTTTGAACCAAAAGCGTAATGATCTGTTACGCAAACTGAGTATTGCTGCCTATGTAATTGTGTCGGCCTCGCTACGCACGTATAATATGTGGTTGAAAAAAGTACGAAAAGATATTATACTGTTGGAGTAGCGTGTTTCTCGCTATGGGCGTTGATGAATTTGCCGTTCATCTTCGTCGGCTCAGTAGATACTGGAATTATCTACTGGGCTTTTCTTTCGTTCTGAAACAAATACGTAACGCAATCAACATATCGCGTTGCATATAGTATAATTCTTTTTGGCCGATATAACAAGAATATATTTTATAATATGGCAATAAAATTTAAAAATTATTTGGGGACGTGGCATCAATCGCTATAATTAAAACATAATGTTGCCGTGTGATGTATTAAAAAATGCTCCGAAGCGTATGGTATATACACTTCGGAGCATTTTTCTAACCGCGACCAGTCGCGAACTTTATAAACCTAGATGCTGGTAGAATCTTCTTCAGCGTCATCCTCTGAGTCTTCTGCAAGATCGTCGTCATATTCATCATAGTCCATGTCTTCATCATCGTCGTCAAAGTCATCATAAAAATCGTCGTCACAATCGCATTCAAAACGTTCTTTGAGTTTGAGCACAACAAGTGCTACAACAGAGGCGGCGATGACAACACCTAAAAAAATAAAAAATGCCGTACTGCCATTTTTTTTGCTATGAAGCTTGCGAATCATTTTCTTTACCTCGTCAACAGAATAATCATCAAATCTTTTCATTACACAACACTCCCATCGTTAATCTTAATTTTTATTAAAGTAGATCACTCTTTGATCTTTGCGGCGCAACTCATTATATTCATAATAAGCCTTCCGCATAATTTGTTTTTCATCGTGGAATTTCAGCAGATAGTATGCCTCATGCTGCTTATAATATCCGGCATCGGTGAAAAATTCTTCTTCTTGCGGTTTACAATAGAAGGATTCAGCGGTCATTAAGTACCAGTGAACCGTTTTATTGATAAGCCCGGCCGTGCCCTGAAAATTATATTGTGTCTTGCCGATGTATTTAACAATATTGGTGTCTACATCGGTTTCCTCTTTTACCTCACGCAGGGCGGCTTCCTTATACGATTCGCCTTCTTCAAGCGTACCTTTGGGCATAACCCACCCCATGTATCGACCGTTTTGGTTTTTATAAAGTAAGAGGACCTTACCACGAAAAATAACAACACCTCCACAACTAACAGCTTCAATCACAGACATTCCTCCGGTTCGTTAATGCCATATGCCACATATATAATCTATGATCATTGTTCTAAAGGCGTGTGTATAAATATGGTTTAACCAAAAGAATAATAGAGCATCGATCTGTTGCATACAAAGTTCCTTAATAGAAGTATAACCCCTTCGTCACTTTTTTTCAATAGGTTTATTTTCGTGGCTACCTGTTGTAAAAGGCGATTTGTCAATCAGCGTTTTCATTTTATGAAAGCCGCTGATCCAGAGGTAAATGACAAATGCCGAAAACGCAATCATCATATAAGGCATGTTAGACATTAAAATAAAATCGTACACGCCGTGAAGGAAAAACGGCATGAGAAATGCTTTATAAAATAACTGCCATCGATTGTGATTTTCAAATTTTGCAAGGGCGAAGTAATAACCCATGCATACGCCGAACAATGCATGCCCGGGAATCGAGAACAAACCCCTAGAAAGTGCGGTTTGCAGGCCACCCAGATTGTCACTAAACACATACATGACGTTTTCGACAGATGCAAAACCAAGGGATATAAACACAGAATACACAATGCCATCAAAGCGTTCATTAAAATTTTTGTTGCGCCACGTCAAGTTGTATAGTACGATAAACTTCAATGCTTCCTCTGTCAAGGCGGCGGTGATGAAAGCGGTGTATAATGCATCGGTTACGGTGTTGGTCGTAAAAAAAATCGGCTTGATTGATGTAATGACATCTTCTACCTTGATAATGGGCGCAGTGATGACGATTCCAAATATGACTCCGATCAAGAGCAAGCGAAGCGGCTCCTTTTCGTATTTATCTCGTACATAGACATAAAACAGACAAATTAAGATAGGTGCAATTGCCGCTTGCAGTAATGTTGCCATGTACACACTTCCTCATATTCAGACATTATGACTATCGTTTGCTGTTTTCAGGAAAATATACCTATGGCGTGCATTTAGGGAACCATAAAAAAAATGGAAGGACAAGAGTGCGTATGACGCAAGAGATCGAGGGAACAATACGATGATACTAACGGCAGAAAAAGTGACAAAGAGCTATAGTGACAAAATTTTATTAAATGAAGTTTCTTTTTATGTAAATGAGGGCAATAAGATCGGCATTATCGGGATAAACGGCGCGGGCAAAACGACGCTGCTCAGAATCTTGGCGCAGAGTGAGGTGCCAGATAGCGGCACATTGACGCGGCAGGCGGGCGTAAGGATTGGATATTTGCCCCAATCGCCTGTGCTTGCGGCAGATCAAACGGTGTTAGAGCAGGTGCTTTTGGGTGCGACCGCCGAGCAGAGAGAGTTGCAAGAATATGAAGCCAAAACGATTTTGACCAAACTGGGCATTACCGCGTTTGACCAAAAGATATCAGAGTTGTCTGGTGGGCAACGCAAGCGGGTGGCTATGGCGGGCGTATTGAGTACGCCATGTGAGGCATTGATTCTGGATGAGCCGACAAACCATTTAGACAACGACATGATTGCGTGGCTTGAAACGTATCTCATGCGATATACAGGCGCCATTGTCATGGTGACCCACGATCGGTATTTTTTGGATCGGGTTGTATCCAAAATTGTAGAAATAGACAAAGGCAATCTGTACACATACGATGCAAATTATTCGAAGTATGTAGAGCTAAAAGCGTTGCGCGAGGAAATGGAGCAGGGCACAGAGCGAAAGCGAAGAAGCATCTTGCGAACAGAACTAGAATGGATTCGCCGTGGACCAAGGGCGCGGGGTACCAAAAGCAAATCGAGGATCGAGCGTTTTGAAGAGCTAAGTGAAAAGACTGGCGCTGGCGCTACGCAAAAATTGAGCCTAAGCTCGGTTTCTTCGAGACTCGGCAAAAAAACCATTGAACTCGAAGGCATATCCAAAGGGTTTGGCCAGCGGGTGTGCATCAAACACTTTGACCATGTCGTCGCCAGAGACGCCCGCATCGGCATCGTGGGCGAAAACGGATGTGGCAAAAGTACGCTGTTAAATATCATCAGCGGGCGTTTAGCGCCAGACACCGGTAGCGTCATACGAGGCGATACGGTGCGCGTCGGCTATTTTGCGCAAGAGTGTGAGCACATGGACGCCTCCCTTCGGGTCATCGACTATATCAAGGGCTTCGCCGAATACATTGTGACAACAGACGGACGATTAAGCGCATCACAGATGCTTGAAAAATTTTTATTCCCCCCCGACTTGCAGTGGAATACGATCGGGAGGCTCTCGGGAGGCGAACGCCGCCGCTTGTTTCTGTTAAGCATTTTGATGCAAGCGCCCAATGTGCTTCTGCTAGACGAGCCAACCAACGACTTGGACATCGACACCCTTGTCGTACTAGAAGAATATTTAGAGAATTTTGACGGCATCGTTTTAACCGTTTCGCATGATCGCTATTTTTTGGACAAAGTGGTCGATGTGATTTTTGAGTTTCAAGCGGGTGGCACCATCAAGCAGTATTTGGGTGCGTATTCAGCTTATATGACGGCGCGTACGGCTGATGCAACAGGGCAAGAGCCAGAAGCGCCCAAGCAAGCGTCTGTTAAAAAGCGAAGCGATGGAGACAACCAAAAGGTGCGCTTTAGCTTCAAAGAACAGCGTGAGTATGAAGCCATCGACGACGAAATTGCACAGCTAGAGCAGAAGCAACGTACGCTAGAGGAAGAGATGCAGAAGCAAGCGAGCAATTATGAAAAGTTGGAACAACTGATGGCACAAAAAGAAATGCTTGACCAAGGGTTGGCAGAGAAAACGGAGCGGTGGTTTTACTTACAAGCGCTTGCAGAAAAAATAGCTGAGCAGGGTGCAAACTGAATAAGATATAAATTAAATATAAAATTGTAGAACATTAAACTAGCGGAGGAATTATACATGAACTTACCACAAACAGAACCAATCAAACAAGGCGACGACATCGCCATCCTAACCACAAACAAAGGCGTAATCAAAATCAGATTTTTCGGTGAATATGCGCCAAAGGCGGTTGAAAACTTTTTAACCCATTCGAAGAACGGATACTACAAAGATGTCATTTTCCATCGTGTCATTGACGGATTTGTTATGCAAGGCGGAGACCCAACCGGAACCGGACGTGGGGGCAAAAGCATTTGGGGTACACAATTTGACAACGAGGTTGACCCATGCGTGCGTCATATTCGCGGCGCGGTTGCCATGGCCAACGCAGGCCCCGATACAAATGGTAGCCAGTTTTATATCGTGCAGGCAAAACAAATCGATGGGCGAACAGCAGATCGATTGAAAGGATATTTAAACACACAAGACGAGCCTTACGGCAAAAGTAAAGACGGCACCCCTTTGTCTGTGAAGGATGTTTTTCCACCAGCGCTAATCAACCAGTATTTGACAGAAGGCGGCTTGCCGTCGCTTGATTTTTCGTATACCGTGTTTGGTCAAGTCTATGAGGGCTTAGACGTTGTGGATGCCATCACAAAATCGGAAACAAATCGAAACGATAAGCCACTGGTGGATGTTGTCATTGAAAACGTAGAAGTCGGTACGTATACAGAAATCGAATAGACATAGAACGGAAAAGGAGATGGGATTTGATCGTATGTATGGTAAAATGAAAGAAGTTATAATTGGAAAGCCATTGCGAAATGAAGACCTACAAGGGGAAAAACTCAATGTGTTTTGGGGTTTGCCCATTATGGCCAGTGACGCCATATCGTCGGTTGCGTATGCAGTCGAAGAGATTTTGTGGATTTTGGTTTTGGTGGCGGGGTTAATGGCATATAAGTATATGTTTTTTATTGCTATTGCCATTGTTTTGTTGCTTATTATTTTGGTTTTTTCCTATCGCCAAACGATTGACAGCTATCCACACGGTGGCGGGTCTTACACGGTTGCAAGGGAAAACTTAGGCGAAATGCCCGGGCTCGTGGCGTGTGCTTCTTTGCTGGTCGGCTATATCTTAACCGTGGCGGTAAGTACATCTGCTGGTACGGCCGCTATCACATCGTTTATGCCACAGCTGTTGCCCTACAACGTTTGGATTACTGTTTTTTTAATTCTACTTATGACGATCGGCAATTTGCGCGGCGTGAAAGAGTCGGCGCGGATCTTCGCATTGCCGACCTATATCTTTATCGCTTCTATGTTGCTGATGATTGTCACTGGTCTATTCAAAGTGTATGTGCTAGGCTATCACCCGACGCCGGTTTTTGATATTCCGCAGGCAACAGGCGATATTACCATTTTCTTGTTTATCCGCGCGTTTGCGGCGGGATGTTCTGGCTTGACCGGTGTAGAAGCCGTCAGCAACGCCATCCCAAATTTTGCTGAACCGTCTCAAAAAAATGCGAAAAAGGTATTGGGCTTGTTGGCGCTGTTCGTATTGCTTATCTTTGGCGGTACGTCCTTTATGGCAACACTTTACCATGCCGTACCAAACTACCACACAACCGTTATGTCGCAAATTGCCTCACAAGTGTTTGGCAATGGCATCATGTATTATGTGTTGCAGATTTCTACCGCTGTCATACTGGTTATGGCCGCCAATACGTCTTACGCCGGGTTGCCCATGCTGTTATCCTTGGTGGCAAAAGATGGGTATGCGCCCAGACAATTTGCCCTACGCGGCGGACGACTTGGATATTCGAACGGCATTATCATGCTAAGCCTCGCGGCTGGTTTTCTTGTCATTATATACAAGGGGCAAACCCATAGTTTGGTGCCACTGTATGCCATTGGCGTTTTTATTTCGTTTACGCTGTCGCAACTTGGTATGTTGATGAAGTGGCTTCGCAGCGACACAAAAGACCGACACTACAAAGCGGCGGTCAACGGATTGGGCGCAGTGATGACCATTATCACGGTGCTGATTATCGCCTACAGCAAGTTGCTAGAGGGCGCATGGATTGCCGTTGTTGCAATCGTCATTCTGGTGTACTTGATGAAGATGGTCAACGCGCACTACAAGGATGTGGCGCGACAACTGCGATTAGATCCAGATGAGGTGCTAACCGAAACAAAAACCATTGAAGTCACAAAGCATATGATCGTCGTGGTCGGTTCACTTAGCAAAGCGTCGCTGAAAGCGATTAACTATGCAAGACAATTGGCAAATGATAAAAACATCGTCGCCTTTCATGTTTCGATTGACAAAGAACAATCGAAAAGTATCCAAGAGAAATGGAAGCAATGCGGCATCGGCATTCCATTGGTCATCAAATATTCGCCTTACCGCGAAATCATTGGTCCACTGGTGAAATACATCGCCTCTGAAGAGCATGCCTCAAGCCATGGCGACATGATCACCGTGGTCATGCCACAGTTCGTTGTCAGCAAAACGTGGATGAATGTGTTGCATAACCAAACGGCGTATGCGATCAGGCAGAAGCTTTTGCGTGATCGGCACATTGCGGTTATTACGGTGCCATATGTGTTAGACAAAACAAATAAATAGGTGTTTATGCACCACGACAGAAAGGACTGCTACAAAACTGAATTTCCAGTTTTGTAGCAGTCCTTTTTTGATCTGTTAGGAAAGTGCTTCGCACTGTTCCTAGCCGCGACTTGTCGCGGTGCCTCAGGAACAGTGGTTAAAAGTTTGCTTTGCAAACTTTTTTATATATAGACTATCCTCTTTTGGTTTTAAAAACGGCAACCATGTTGGTAAGTGTCTCCGACTGGCTTGATAATTCTTCTGCCGCCGCCGCCGACTCTTCACTGATAGCAGAATTGTTTTGAACGACAGTGGCAATCGAATTTACCCCAGAAGAAACCTGCGAGATAGAAATGGATTGTTCGGTGGCCGCATTTGCAATTTCCGAAATAATGCCAGATACTTTTGTAAAATCCTCTACGATTCGATCAAGAGACGCCGCCGTTACCTTTGCGATTTCGGTGCCTTCGTTTACTTTTAAAATAGAATCTTCAATCAGTGCAGTTGTTTCTTTCGCGGCACTTTGGCTTCGTCCCGCTAGATTTCTTACTTCCTCTGCAACCACAGCAAAGCCTTTGCCATGTTCGCCAGCGCGTGCCGCTTCAACCGCAGCATTTAGCGCAAGTAGGTTGGTTTGAAAGGATATATCCTCGATTACTTTTATGATTTTTGAAATGTTTGCGCTGGCATTCTTTATGCCCTCCATCGACACAAGCATTTTTTTCATTTCTTCATTTCCAGCCCTCGCGTTTTCTTTTGAATTTTTGGATAACTCATTTGCTTCTTTTGCGTTGGCCGCGCTTGCGTATGTTTGTTGATTGATTAATTCGATGCTTGAGGTCAACTCTTGTATCGAACTTGCCTGTACTTGAGCACCTTCAGACAGTGTCAAGCTGCTTTCGGATATATTTCTTGAACCCAACGAAACCTGCTCGGCAGACGAGCGTATGCCCATGATAACACCACTTAGCTTCGCCGAGATTGAGTTTATGGCCGTTTTGATTTCAGCAAAATCTCCTAAATAGTCGCGTTGAATCGATATGTCTAAGTTTGTATTTGCAACTTCGCCTAGTGCCTTTGAAATTTCATTCACATACAAAGAAAATGTGGAGGTGGTATTGTTTAACGCATCAGACAACACAGCTAAATCGCCCTTGGCATTTCCTTGTGTGCTCGCACTCAGATTTCCTCTTGAAACTTCTTGTAGAACTCTTGTTGCTTCAATGACGGGCGCGGTTATACTGCTGAGTACATTATTGAGTCCACTCATGATTTTAGCCCAATCGCCATTAAATTGATCTTTGTCTACCTGTGCAGATAGGTTGCCGTCGAGTGCTTCTTTTACAAGTGTATTGATCTGTATACCGACGCTTTTCAGGTTATGACGCATTTCTTCGATTGCTTCGTTGACAAATCCGTGTTTGCCCGGGAACTTCTCGATTGGTACATCAAAGTCACCGCTCGCCATTTTGCTAAGGCAAGTCATTGATTTTTCATTCATGTCGATGTATCCGCTGACCATCGCATTTACTTTTTTCGCCACTTCGATATAAGCGCCTTTATATTTCTTTTCGTCAATAAATACGTCGAGCTCGCCTTGGTCATTGTGGAGTGTGGCCATCTGTGTTAAATCATCTAGGAGTGAACCAATGGTTTCACTTGCTAAAATTAAATCTCTGGCCAACGTACCCACTTCATCCTTGGCATTTGCGTTCACAGAGAGGTGGATATTTTTATTCAGTTGCCCCTTTGCGAGATTGGACAGTTCTTTAGATAAGATCGTGATCGGTTTTGCCATCTTGTTTGAGGTTGAAACAGAAAGCAGAATGGACACGAGGAGTAAAAGGATGCCTGCGACAACCATGATTAGGATTGCATTGCTGTTCTCGCTGTTGATGGTTGCGATCGTGGCTGTATCATCAAACATCGCAGACATATCGTCAACGTAATTTCCAGTACCCACGACCCAATCAAATGGCGCGAAGTATTTTGTATAGCCTCGTTTTGGCGATGGCTCGCTCGCGTTTGGTCTTACAAAGTAATAATCGGTATATCCGCCATCTGCGTTTTTACCATTGGTAATAAACTCTTGCACAAATAATTTTCCGTTCACATCTTTGGAATTAAAACGGTTTGTGCCCTCTGTGTCTTTGCCCAGTAAAATCACATTGGTACCATCAGACGTATCTGCCCAAAAGTAACCATCTTTTCCAAACGTAATGCCACGAATCACTGCCGCCGCTTGTTTTTTTGCTTCGGCCAGTGTCAATTCGCCCGATTCAACTCTTTTGTTGTATCCGTCTAATATGCTGACGGCGGATTGGACTTGCTCTTTGATCAAAACATCAAAGTTGCTATACAGTGTGCTCGATTGCTGCTGTAAGCGTGAATGGCCGATGTGGTTTAGATTCATAATTGTAATGGCTAAAAAAATAACAATCATAAACAAACTTGTCAGCAAGGTATTTCTGATTAATTTGAATTTAATACTATGTACGCTCATATTATATCTCCCCCTTTTAATTTTAATGCGTTCATGTTCAAACATCCTGTAAGTGCATAGGCAGAACTAGGGTACTTCATATAGAACAATTATACTCCTCTCGTATTCCTTCGCCCTTCTGTGTCAGTGGGTGCGGTTATGACGATCGCTTGTGTAACAGTGATCATTCATAATACTTTATATTATACACGATTCAAAAAAAAACAGTAGCCTTTTTTACTTTTTAGGCTACTGTTTGTAAATTTTAGCTTATTTTCCCATTGCTTGGTTATCCTGTAGTGCCAAGCAAGTTTCAACTTTTTCAATCAATAGCGCAGGTTCGACCGGCTTTTTTATATATCCGGCGGCACCTAAACCGTTTGCCGCTTTCAAATAATCCATGTTCACGTGGCTCGTAAAAAACATAATGGGTGTATGTTTATACAGCGGCAGTTGTCTGATTTTTTCAAACAACGCATAGCCATCCATCCCCGGCATTTCGATATCCAAAAGAAACAAATCAATTTTTGTATTCTTTAGCAGTTTTGGAACCATTGCCCCGCGAGGAAGCCCATGTACAACATAGCGATCTTTTAAGATGGAGATGACGGTATTTAAAACAACGGTGATATCATCCACGATCAAAATATTCGGTACTTTGTTGTGTATCGTTTGATCAATTACTTCGCTTAATTTTTCGGTCGGTGTCTCTCGTTCTTCTTTGTCGTTGCCCGCCGGTCTCTTCATCGGTCTGCATTCTTCGATTTTCTGACAAAGTTCAAACACAGGCTCTTCTAGTTCCATGATTAACGCGTTTCGGTGGGTTAAGTCACGTCTAGTAATGGCAAGCTCGATGGCATGGAGTTTCTGGCTCAGCATAGTTGCGCCAATGGAACGAAACATACGACCCAAAGAGGCCATTCGCATGTCGACTGCCTCCCGATTGACCAATATGGTGCGGTCTTGTATTTCTTTTGCTAGAAGAGGCGCTTGGCTTAAAAAACTATCAAGGGCATTGTATAAAGCGGCCAAGTCATCAGCCACAGATATCGTATCCCCGATGTTTAAACCGTCTATATTCAAAAGCCCGCAGATGGCAAATTTCCTTTCTGTTTTTCCCATACATCTATCCCCCCAGTATTGTATAGCACCTTTTTATGTAGAGAAGGTCAAGTTTTCGATCAACGACAGTGACAACTCAAAGTCAAAATCGTCTAGTGCATGCCCGATATTCCGTATGATGGCATCATTTTCATCACTAAAATGGTATTCTGCCATTTGTGACACCAGTGACACGGCTAACTCTCTATCAAAGTTGTCAACGGCATCAAAAATGTCGGCAATAAATTGCTGAAGCATGGCATTGTCACCTTGTGCCAATGCAACATCATCTGCCGATTGGGCAAAGATGCGTTCTAGTCTATTGGCAAGCGCTATGCTGGAGGCTAAAAATTGTGGCAAGGTGTCTTGGCAAAACGTGACGTTATATTCTTTAGATGCCAGTTCAAGTTGCTTTGCCAAATCAGCCAATGCACTGTGCCCTATGCTTGCCAGTGCTGCTTTCAGCCCATGCACTTCAACAGAAAAATCATGAAGCATCGATTCTTGCAAAAAGCCTTTCAAATTTTCACACGAATTAAAAATATTTTTGTAAAAGAGCCGCAATGATTTTTCATATGTTCCTTCTAATCCGCCTGCGTAATGAAGCCCCACTTGCACATCAAGCCCCTCTATTTCTTGCGCCAACAACAAAGCGCCAGAACGAATTTCATGGGTTTGCTCGGTACAGGCATCTTCTCTATAAAGCACTTTTCTTTTGGAAGCCACGCGTCTAGCATATGGTTCAGAAATATCTTTTCGATTGGTTTTGATAAAAAGTCATTCATCCCAGAGGCCAAACACATTTCTTTTGCACCAGCGATTGCATTCGCTGTGAGGGCGATGATCGGGATCGATTCATATTTGCCGCCCATTTTTCTGATCTGTATAGTGGCTTCAATTCCATCCATGACAGGCATCATATGATCCATAAACACAAGGTCATACTCTACTTGTTTCATTTTTTCGATGGCTTCGACCCCGTTCATCGCCGTATCACACACAATGTCGCACAGACCTAAAAATCCTGTTCCGACATTCAGATTAATCTGGTTGTCATCGACAAGCAAAACTTTGGCATCGGGTGCGCTAATAAACGTGAACACAGGTTCATCGCCTTCGGCCAGAGAAGGATCGCCCAAAACAAGCGGAATCTCCACATGAAAAACACTTCCTTCACCATACAAACTGTCAACCGAAACCGATCCACCCATCATTTCAATAAGCCCTTTTGTAATCGATAGCCCAAGACCGGTGCCTTGTATGTTACGGTTTTTTAATTTATCCACTTGCTCAAACGCACTGAATAGGCGTTCAATATCGTGTTCTTTCATGCCGATGCCTGAGTCGCTCATATCAAATTGAAGGGTGCTCTCTTTTACGGTAACGGCTAACTTTATAAATCCTTCTTTGGTAAATTTTATGGAGTTTCCTAAAATATTGAGGAGCGCTTGCCTCAACCTGACATCATCTCCATATAAATAAGCAGGCATATTCTCGGGCGTCTCAACAAGGAAGGTGAGCCCTTTTTCACTGCTTAGATAAGTGATCATCGAGGAAATGTTTTCAACAAACAGATGAAAGTTATAATGGACAGGCACAAGGCCTAGCTTGCCCGATTCGATTTTAGAAAAATCCAATATGTCGTTGATGATTCCGAGAAGAGATGTCGCAGAGGTTTTGATGTCATGCACATATCCGAATTGCTTGGTATCAAGCGGTGCGGCCAGTAGCAGTTCGGACATGCCAATCACGGCATTCATCGGGGTGCGTATTTCATGAGACATGTTTGCCAAAAATTGCGATTTTGCTTTTGCGGCATTTTCCGCTTTCATGGTCATGGCCATTAGTTCGCTTGTTCTTTTCTCTACCGTTTTTTCAAGGCTTAACGTGAAATTTTTAATTTCTTCTTCTAAACCCATCGTGGTAATCAAACTGGAGAACGTTTTGCCTAAATTCGTAAATAAAATCACTTCATCCGAAGACAATGGATCTTTTTCTTTGGTGTCTACTAGCGTGATAAAAATGCATTTGTCCGCATCTTTATATACCGTTATAAACCAGAGCGAAAGAATTTCAAGGGGAAGATTATATTTATCTCTTATGGCCTTTATTTGTTCGGCACCTAACACCAGAACGCCTTCCGTGGGCAGAATCTTAGGAATGCCAACGGCATGGTCATAATTAAAATCGTATTTTTCTTCATCTTCACCCATCCATGAAGATAATATTTTGAACGAGTCATTATGTATTTCAAATATAAAGGCTCTTTGAAAGTCAAAAAGCGTGCCCATCTTTTTTGTAATATCGTTGAAAACTAAATTCTTCTCGGTCGAGTTGGTGATGACTTTTAAAATATCATTGTATGCAGATAATTGTCGTCGTATTTTGGTTTCTGCTACGATATTTTTGTTTAGCTGGTCAACCATTTTTTTTATGGCTTCTGTCAGTGTGGAAAGCTCATCTTTTATAAACTTGTCTTGCTTTGCGGCTTTATGAAAAAAGTTTAGGTCTCCGGCGGCAATCTTTAAAGACGCATTGGCGAGAGATTTAATCGGTTTCCCCAAAAATTCGTTGATATACATTCTCGAAATGACGGTAAACATAATAATAAACAGGGAAACACCAATCATGACTTTATTTCGAAACTCATTCACTTCTTTCATGATATCCTTGGCAGATACATCGACACCGACCAAACCGATGACCGTTTGATCTTCATCGAAGATTGCCGCAAAGGCAGAGATCAGGTAGCCGTAGTTCCCGCCCGCGTCATAAATATCGGTTGATGTGCTCACACCCGTTGCATATGTTTCAGAAGCCGTGCCATATCCTTCGACTGGATCGAGTGTGCCAAAATCATTGTGCCCATCAAGCCCATTCGCCGAGCCGGCAAAAATATATTTAAAATGTTTCTTATCAGGCGTTTCCGTCATGCTATACAGATAGGCTACGTCTGAACGCACGCGGGCAATGTCAGCCATGGCCTGCAGTTCATTATAGTAGGCCGTTCTTTGCCCTGTGTCAGCGATTTCTTTGTACAGCGCGGGCTCAATACCCGAGGCGATCGCATCTGCAACGGCTCGCGCCGCTTCAGCTTTATAATGGATGCATTCTTGCTTAAAAACATAGCAACTGAAAACACCCAGTACAATCGAGGTCAACATAACCATGCCAATGATTAATGTAGATACCTGTGTGCCAATCGAAACAAAAAAAGATTTTTTAAACGTAGACAACACCCCCTGTGTCGTTTGATCATTAATCCGATTTTCTCACAAAACAATTTATAAGTCTACTATAAACGTCAAAAAAATATAGCCGCGCTACAAAGCGCTTGCAAGAGCGTGAGATGTAGTGCGGCTATCGCATGTCAACTTCTATTTTTTTGCCTGCTATATATCCCTTTATTTATCGTTAGTGATACCACATAACTCGGTTTTAAAGATTTCATAAACATATGCAGAGCCTTCTAAGTAAAGTCCGGTTTCTACATCTTGTAGTTTTTCAAATGTTTGTAAGTTATAGAAGACATGCATTGCTTCATCAATGTCAAAATTGTTATCAACCATTAAGTAACCAATAATATCTTGTGTTATGTATTCGACAAGCATTTCCTGTTTATTCATACGTTTCAGCACCCACTTTCGTTAAGCAAGATACAGCTTTTTCAGTATGAAAAGAATACTGATTTGTCAAATTTTTATATTTCATTTCCTTAACCAAATGGTCTAAGTCGATCAATCCATTTGAAAATGTTCGGAATAATAATGATATATCGTCATCAGCTACAGCGCCCACAACAATATCGTATTTGTTATCAAGGTTACAGTTGAGGTCACAGGGCGTAGGAAAGGATCTGTTACGATTGTTCAGTATAAACTTTGCCCAGTCTGACGTGGGCTCGTCAAATATTTTGACTGATATCTTCATATCAGCAAGAATCTTATCGTCAAATTCATAAGCCGTAACAAATGGTATACCTGTAAAAATTTTGGTGGTTCTTTTGGCCATGAGTATGGCTTGATCCTTGATTGTTGTTAAGTAGAAGCCTTTACCAAAATCTTTGAACGGTCTACATTTTTGCAAATCGATTTCAAAAATCTCCATATGAGAGCCATGGTATAAAATCATATAAGGTTGCCCCCATTTCTTTGACAAATGAGTTCTAAGTCTTCAATTGCTTCGTCGAACGATAGCAGATGCTCCGCTTCGTAGTGTTCTTTTAAAAATTGGATGCCACCGAAGGCATATAGATACTGAAAAGCCTCTTTTATATTCAGGGCTTTACTTCTAGCAAACTCATTGACACAAACAACAGTCCAATTTATTTTTTTGGTATTTAGTTCAGCCATTCAACCCACCTCACTTTCGTCCTGCATACTTCCTACTTATTATAGCATGTTAAAAAGAAAAAAAGGACAAGAGTTTTGTCTTGTCCTTACGACTTCTGTGCACTATGTAATCTATGCCAATCCTAAACTTGTTATCAATGCTTTGTCTATTCTCTCCATCAAACTGTCATCGATATGTCCGATTTTTTCTCGTAGTCTTTTTTTGTCGACGGTTCGTACCTGCTCCAACAGCACCACAGAATCTTTGATGAGGGAGGAGTATCGACCACAATCGATTTCGATATGGGTCGGTAGCTTTGCCTTATTGATTTGAGACGTAATGGCGGCGCAAATGACCGTGGGGCTGTATCGATTGCCAACGTCATTTTGGATGATCAAAACCGGCCGTATGCCGCCTTGCTCTGAGCCGATTACAGGGCTCAAATCTGCGTAAAAGATGTCACCTCTTTTTACTATCACATTTATTCACTCTCCGTATTGTCATACACACATCTATATTGCTTTGGGTTCAGCATGTGCATGCCCTAAACAATATATACTATAGGTTCATAAATAGAGTATCCGCAGTGGGACCTCATTTTATACCTATATGCGACGCATTTCATAAAATTTTAGATGTTGTAGACTGTCCGTATACATAGACCCTTGGTACGCGTCGCGAAACATTGCAGACCACCTCATAATTGATGGTGTCTTCCAGTGTGGCCAGATCGTCAGCCGAAATTTCGTTGACCCCTTGCCGCCCCATGAGCACCACTTCGTCACCCACGCCGACGCTCGGGATATCGGTTACGTCTGCCATAAATTGATCCATACACACCCTGCCGATAATGGGCGCAAATTGCCCGCCTACCAGTATGTGACCGCGGTTGCCGAGCTGTCGCCTGTATCCGTCTGCATAACCGACCGGGATGGTGGCCACGATTGTTCTTCGATTTGTCACATGACTTCTGCCGTACCCGATGGTGGTGCCTTTGTCTACTTCCTTGATGTTGCTGATCATTGTCTTCAAGGTCATGCATGGTTGTAAGGCGATCGAACGATTGACTTCGGCAGACGGATATAAGCCGTACAGGATAATGCCCGGCCTTACCATATCAAACCCAAACGAAGGCAAATCTAAAATCGCCGCGCTGTTTGCAATATGTACAATAAAATCGTCTGGTATGTTCTGTTTCAGTGCCTCCACAAACGTGACAAACCGCTCGTACTGTTCGTGGGCGAAAGACTTGTCGATACCGTCGGCATCCGACAAGTGGCTGTAAACGCCGGTGATCGTAAGATGGGGCAGTTTGGATATGCGAAGCACGTCTTCCATAGACGTTTCTGTGGGCAAAAAACCAAGACGACCCATGCCTGTGTCGATTTTGATATGAATGTCTAGTGTTTTGTTTGCTCTCGCACAAGCGGCAGACAGTGCCACTGCCATGTCGTAAGAAAAGACGGTTTGGGTCAGCCCATTGTGTAAAAGGTCGGCATACTGGTCGGGGGAGGTGTAGCCCAAAACCAAGATCGGCGACGTGATGTCGCTTTCGCGAAGCGCCACACCTTCGTCACAAATGGCGACACCCAGACAGTCTGCGCCGTTTGCAAGCAAAACGTGGGATAGGGCGGCGGCACCGTGGCCGTAGCCGTCTGCTTTTACAATTGCCATAATTTTTGAATGCGGGGGCACATGGCTTCGGATGTGGCGCATGTTGGAAGCCGCCTTGTTCAAATCAATCTCCGCAACGATTCTTTCGTATGTTAACAAAATATTTCGCCTCCTATATATTCGGCACTAAACATTTTACATTGATTGATTT